>JAPOHM010000109.1 GCA_029979405.1 Methanobacteriota archaeon | reverse complement strand
CCAAGCCCATGGAGCCGTTCTTGAAGGGAAAATGGCAGGGTCAATAGGAGATGTTGCTTGTTTCTCATTCTTCCCATCAAAAAATATGGCAGTAGGGGGAGAAGGCGGAATGATTTGTACCACCAAACCCGATTTGGCTGACAAACTCGATAGGATTGTGAATCATGGACGAAATCAAAATCTCGAATCTATTGAATTAGGAACAAATATGCGCATGAGCGAGGTAAATGCAGCAATTGGAAGAATTCAACTGAAACATGTCGATGACTGGGTTGATAGAAGGAATCAGAACGCCTTACAAATTAAGCATTCGACCAAGATTAGGCAAAACTCTGTACACGGGTGGCACCAACTTTGCATAGAAACTGAAAACCCTCAAGAATTGATTTCTAAAATGGATGAAAACGGCATAGATGCAAGAGTACATTATCCGCTTATTTTGAATAAACATACAGTTTACAAAGACCATTTTCAACACAAAATCGATTTACCAGTAAGCGAAAGAATTTCAAAAAAACTCGTAGCGATACCAGTTCATCCAAGCCTTTCTATTAATGATATAGAAAGAATCAATTCGGTTTTACGTCTTTGATCATGTTTGACAAAGCCGCGTTCGACCACCCTCTCAAATTCGTTAATTCTAATCTAGTCCATTCAGGAATCTCGATTGATTGTTCTTCAGACTCTAATTCAACCTCAGCAATAATCAAACCAGCCAATACGCCTTCATACTCGTCAACTTCCCAAAGCATACCGTCATTACTCTCAAAGAGATATCTCGTTTTTACAACACCAGGAAGGCCTAAACTAGACAGTTCATTCCAAACTTCCTCGCTTATTTCCCACTCATATTCGGCGCCCTTTGCCCCAATTTTTCGACCCTTTGCAGTTAGAATAAACGCCCCCGCATAGTTTCGGATCCTCCAAGTTACAATATCATTCAGGTCCTCATCCGTGCTTATTATGTGCAAATTTTGGTAGAATAAATCTCCATCAACAAGACTTACGTCTCCAAGATAATATTGCGATATTGGTTTTGCGACCCCCTCTCGCCAAGGCTGTTCATTTCTACCATCAACAAGAAAACGCCTTTCGATTTCGATGCCCATCAAACTTCATCCTCTATTTTTTGAGCACGGGCCTTTGACATTAGTGAATCATCAAGAAACCAGAACGTGGGGGTATTCTCAAGGTGCTTGTCCCAGTGTTGAACAGTTCTAGCCCACATTTCCGTATCAGCATTAGATTTGCAATAATCGAGAATCCAATCCATTTGTTTTTGCATTTCTTCATCTTCTGGACAATTGCGCTTGAGGTTTTCAGCAGTTAACGCCATGTTCATCATGAACATGGGAGATAATGCGTATGTCCAGAACGGGTTTCTTTCAATATCAACGCTTCTTTGAGCTGTCCATAGTGAAAATACTCTGTCGTAAAGATAACCGATACACAAAACGACAAGGACTAGGCTAAGAAAGATTCCAAGTAGCCCAAAATAGGTGGCAGGAATGCCAAGGACCGAATTACTGAAACACAAACCCTCGTCGCATTGGTCTGAAAACCTCCAACTTACATAGGGCCATAATAGTAGGGTGAGTGAACTACCAAGTAGACCTAACGAAATGATTGACTGTGACATTTGCATTCGCCAATATTGACGCATTACCCACTTCTTGACAGGGTTGATGCTCGAACTTGTCATCAATTACTCACGGACACTACTTATTCTTATCTTCATGGGTTAAATTGTCCAATAGATATACCAATGTTGCATTATATGACTAACACCAGCGTTATTACATGGCGCAGAGAAAGAATAGCCTAAATTTACCAATCGTTTCAATAGTTTTGGCGCTATTGATGACTATGTCAGGATGCCTGAATATGGCTTCCGAAGAGGTTGTTGACGAACCAATTATTCTCGAACCGTATCTCGGCGATGAAGTCAAGAGAGTTTACGGATCTCCGGATTTATACAATTATGATGATTGTGCAGCCTTAGAAGTTGCTTTGAAGGCAAGTATTGAGGAGGAAGCAAGAACTTCACTACTTCAAGCAGTAGATGAGATGTATTACTACTGGGGAGGCGGATGGTTAGAAGATGGCGCTGAAATGGCCATGGATGACTCATCAGCAACATCAGGCTCAACTGCCCCCACAACAAAAGCTAGGACGGAAGGCACAGATTATTCTGGAACTAATAATCAAGAACAAGGTGTCGATGAAGCAGACTTCGTCAAGACCGACGGCTACCACATATACTTCCTCGACGACGGGGTCCTCAACATAATGGATGTTCCAGAATTTGGTCAAATCGAATTTGCATCCTCTACTGAAGTGGAAGGCTACCCTTCTGCTATGATGTTAGATGGCGATAATCTTGTTGTAATATCATCTGTGTACTCTTGGGCATTAGATAGTGACGACCCACTTGCAGATAGAATGGGATGGGGCGATGCTTGGAATGGATGGAGAACTAGCACTCTAACCAAATTTACTGTTTATGATGTTTCGAACTCATCCGACCCTTCAGTTAGCAGAGAGCTATACATCGAAGGTAACTACATGACTGCAAGGGAGGTAGATTCTACCGTCAGAGCGGTAACCCATACTTGGATGGACATTCCAGGATTGAAGACATGGCTTGAATATCCTGAAGGATATTGGAACCTCGATTATGATGACCCAAATAGGAGAGTGATTAGAGAACAGGCGGCAGCAGCTGCAATGATTCACAATAGTGAAATTCTTCGGGACATAACGCTGGAAGATATTCTACCTCAAGTCCACGAAAGAGTCGGCAATGAGATAATTACTCATCACATGAATGGAGAGGATTGTTCGGACTTTGTAGCGCCACTGTACTCATTTAACAAAGGCTTTACCAGTATATTTACAATCGACCTTTTGTCTCAGGATTTAGAATTTGAAGCAGACCACATTGTTGGTAATTGGCCAATGGTATATGCTTCACAGGATGTACTCGTAATCACAGAAAACGCGTGGGATTGGTGGTGGTTCTGGGGTAATGACGAGATGGATGAATCAACAAACATCCATACCTTCGACATAAGCCAACCGGGTGCCACTTCATACACCGGTTCTGGCAGGGTTGACGGGACAATCTTAGATCAGTTTTCAGTATCAGAATATGATGGAGTAGTACGCGTCGCTACAACAACCGGTCAGTGGGCGCGATGGTGGATGGATAATCCTGAGCCAATGCAAAGCCATGTTGTGACATTCGGCCACGCCTTCGATATGGATTCAGGAAAGCACAGTCTTGAGGAATTGGGAAGAGTTGACGGAATAGCTTACAATGAATCAATATGGTCGGCAAGATTTGTTGAAGATAGAGCTTACATTGTAACATTTGAGAACATGGACCCTCTTTGGACAATCAATCTATCAGACCCAACCGACCCTCAAATAATGGGTGAATTAGAGGTCCCCGGCGTCTCCACTTACATCCATCCTCTTTCAGACGATGCGATTCTAACCATAGGATTGGGACCAGCTGATGAGGAAACAGGCCTTGGTCTAGATTGGAGTCATACTCGCCTTTCATTATTCGACGTATCGAATTTTTCTGACCCTCAACTGAGCCAAGTACTTTCACTATCTCCTGTAGATGACCCTGATGATGGCTGGAGTTGGGCATATTCAGAAGCTACTTGGGAACACAAAGCATTCCAGTATTGGGCGCCAAAGGGAATGCTTGCAATACCGATGAACACATATCGTTACGATTATTTTTATGATGATGAAGGAAAATAACACTACGATTATGATTGGGTAAGTAAATTGATGATCGTCAATGTTTCAGAAACAGGATTGGAAATCCATGGCGAAGTGGACCATTCAGAATTTTATGATGATGAAGAAACCAGATGGTGGAATTCATACAACATCAGGAGGTCAATTTTTATGGGTGACTACATCTATGCAATATCCCATGGAGGCATTACAGTAACCCATCTTGATACATTGAATGAAACGGACTCACATCAATTTGAACACGAATATAGGACTTATGACTCGTTTGAAACTGAAGAAGAATATCGTGAGGATGAATGTGACGACTCTCCCGACTGCTCTGAATCAGACTCTTCTAGCGGAAGTGATTCAGAATCAGACTATTAGGTAGAATCAAAGATAGTCGACTTTTGGCAGTCATATGCTCAATGTTGCAATTTTAGGTTGCGGACGTTGGGGAAGCAATCATCTTAGGGTTTTATCAGAGCTCAAAGTAGAGGAAAAAGTCAAGAAAATTTTTGTTATTGATACATCACAAGAAGCCAGGGATAATGCGGTTTTAGCGGATGAGACAGAATCATCCATCGATGGAGTTCCGGCTGATTTGGTGATTATCGCAACTCCCTCAGAATTACATTCATCACAAGCGGTTGAGCTAATTGAAAAGGGATATCACGTACTGGTGGAAAAACCATTGGGAAATACTGAATTTGATGCAGCAGCAGTTATCTCTACAGCCCAGGAACATGGAAGGCTACTATCTGTTGGCTTGCTTCTTCGACACCATCCCGCTATTAGATTGGTACAGAACCTAATCTCAACCGGTAAGATAGGAAGATTAGAATCGCTTAGATTTGTTAGAAGGTCAACAAGACAACCATCACATGGAAGCAACGTAATCGAATCGTTAGGAGTACACGGCATCGACTTACTTTGCCATTTGTTGGGAGAGGTTGAGCCAAGCGCAATAAGCGTTGAAGGAGATGAAATAGAATCAAGAATAGTTTTGGAATTCCCGCACGGGATTGAAGGGCTAATCGATGTTGCTTGGAATGCAACCAAGGAAAACAGGTCGGTTTCAATTATGGGCTCTAATGGGAAATTGATTTTTGATTTGAATAATCACGATTCCGTTATTTTATACAAAGATGGGAATGAATATACTCTACAATGTGATGACAAGTTTTCACCTTTAGAAGCAGAAATCAGACACATGCTCGACGGCATTAACGCATTTAATAAGGGAACAAAATGGAGCCAGAACCCATCTTACGGAGCAGTTCTAAGAGGCGTAAGATGGACTGAGAAAGCAATAGCGGCAATGCCCCATCTAAGGCCACATTGAAGAATCAAAAGTTTCTCGCAGAGGTATGGCCGGAGCAGGAGCAACAGAAGATTCCGAACCGTTGTTTGTTTTGGAACCCCTTCCTGAACTTTCGAATGTAATAGCTTCCTTTGGAAACTCTAACCTTCTCATTCTTGCCGGAGGCCTAATTTTGATGGGCTATTTCATAGTCAAATTCAGCGACCCGTTCCAAAAACTGTGGACCGCTGGGCTAACAAATGTTCTTTTGAATTAT
>JAPOHM010000223.1 GCA_029979405.1 Methanobacteriota archaeon | reverse complement strand
CACAGAACGAAGCGATCATCAATTGGCTTAACCAAAACAACGTCAAGAGAGATTGTTCAGAAACGAACAAGTTCCTTGAATCCCTTCTCTTTTCTGAGTTGCACTTACACATCGGGGGTGTATTGAGCGTACAATCCCAAATCGGAGTCGGTTTATCCATTTGGGACAACTTAAAAGAATCC
Organism: Methanobacteriota archaeon; assembly: GCA_029979405.1. Next base: position 2,037 of record JAPOHM010000223.1, on the reverse strand, counting down.
GAAAAAGATAATGCAATGAATTTCACAAAAGAAATTCGTCATCAAATCCGAGCTTCAACAGAACAGAAATCTGGCCTTGATGCAGATTGGAACAAACCTCTCGCCGATCTTCGCAACAAACCCAGAGAAAGGGCTGCTTGCGCCGCTGCAATTCTTTACGATTTCAGAGATGAACCAGATCTCCTTTTGCATGCATTGTTCCCATCATGGGAAAATAGGTGGACGGATCGGTTAGGAAAGACCGGAGATCGATTCGTAGGCTCATCGAATTATTCCGGCTACTCTACTCCAGGCGAGCTAATGGGTTCAACTCTGTTGTGTTTTGATCATGAAAGCATCGTAGAATCCTATGCAAAGGGCGTTGTCGAATCAGCAAAAGAACAACAATTACGTTATCTTGAGATTCGAATGAGCCCTACAAAATACCGCGAAAACGTCTCCGAGCAACGTGATTTTGTTAAGGACTTTACCCGATCGATGAATCATGCGATAACGGAATCTGGCATGAAACTCGAATACAGGATTTTGATTTCCTTGGACCGCAGTAAATTCAGTTCACCTGATGAAGAATTGGAACTGTTCTTTGAGAACTTCAAAGATCTCATGAAACTGCTAACAAGCGACACATCAACAAGAGCAGTTGTCGCTGGTTATGATATCGCAGGCAGAGAAAACGACGATGATATTCCAGGTGATTTGATGAAGAGGTTCATTGATATGAACTTGGAATTTGGTCTTAAGACAACCTTCCACGCAGGTGAGCAAGCGGATGCATCGAACCTTCGAAGTGCGTATCAGATCCACACGGAACGAGTTGGTCACGCTCTGAGGCTCATCGAATATCCTGCTTTACTTGATGCATACGTTAAATCAAACATTTGTGTCGAAATGTGTCCAACTTCAAACATTGAGGTGCATGGATACAGAACACCATCGAGTGAGTACTACAACTTCGACGGTGTCTACCCAATTTACCCCCTGAAGCAGTACCTCAACTCCGGACTTCCTGTTGCAATCTGCACAGACAATCCGTTCATTAGCCGTACGAGCATGAAGAATGAAATCATAACCGCATCGGATTTATGCCTCGATGAACCACTTACATTCTTCGAGGTCTTGAGCATGGTATTCACTGGATTCAGATTTGCATTCCTCCATAATGATTTGAAATTGCCACTGATTGAGCAAGTAGGTGAAGAAATCTACGATAACTTGAGAGCATTGGCGTTTGAATCACAATAAGAATGCTGCAATTCTTTGATTTGGGTTTTCAGGTAGCATTGTGCACGTATTACAAGATGCAGAAATACAACCTAAAGATGGTTGAGGATGTTTTTTATCCAAGTCAATTTCTAATTATCTCATGGCCTCTGATGATGCCCTTGATTCAACGGTAGAAGAAACTGCAGCAGGTTCAGAAGATTCGTTATTTGGTATTAAAGACGCCATTGCCAATGAACGCTTGGATCACGATGACAAAGCGAAATCCATGGCGGCAGAATTGATTGATACGTTGAAAATTAAAGAGAAGATTATTTCTGCTATCCGAGAGGGTAAGAATTCAGTCGAAATCGACTTGACAACGATTGATGATAAGGAACCTTTGTACAAAGCAAAACAATTTTCAGGAGAATCCACATGGGGCAAGGTCTTCACATATCTTGAATCTTATTTGCGGCAAGAGGGTTGTTCTTGCGAATATGTGATAGAGAACATTGGCGGATGTTGTACTGATGTTCGTAGTTCTAAAATAAAATCCGGAGAAGGACAATGCAGAGAATGTGGAGGAATAGGCCAATATGATTCCAGTGATGGTACAGTTGACTGTTCTGAATGCGGCTGGGAAAAAGGAACTCGAATAAATGTATGTTCTGTATGCGATTCTGACTACAAAAAACCAGATATTTATCACTGCTATTTGAAAATGAAATTGTCATTCTGATTGGTAAGGAGAGGAATTTCCTCTTTCATGATTTTCTCATGAAACAAGCAAGATGAAAAGAATAAATGCAAGTTAGCCAAAGGAAATCTGATGGT
>JAPOHM010000091.1 GCA_029979405.1 Methanobacteriota archaeon | reverse complement strand
TGGTGCTCCCATAGTGTATTGCAGTGTAGATAAGTTATTGAATTATTATATCTACTATGTTTATGCGAAAAGAAGGGTAGACATGAACGTGCGTGTGTACAAGGGAGCCCCTCGTATGCGTACATGCATTCATCGGTAGCGTTGTAGTTGCCCGTGTACACAAGGGAACCCCTCGTGTACATCAGACATAATTTAACCATCAAGATCTATCGCATTCCAAATTTCACGAGCCAGCGTTCCAAGCCAAGCAGAGCGATTGTTGATATTCTCGACGGTCCAGTGTTCATAATCTGCGAGTTGGTTTGTATGCTTAAGGTATGACCACCTCTTATCTTCACCTTCATCGCCTTCATCCTCAACTGGTTCGCCATGAGCATTTCTTTCGATTTCACGATATGTATTTTGCAACTTGTATGGAAAATGTTTGTTAACTGCTATTGTTTGATTTCCAATCTTATCCAATAATGTTAGATTTCCGATTCTCCATAAATTCATTTCATGTAGTTGTCCTCCATGTGCTCCGAAACGGTCTTGCCAATATTGACCATGCTCGTTATTTTGTCTGATTGATTTAGGCAAAATATGCTCTAGATTGATCTCCCTGTTGTCACCAACGAGATATTGTGCGTTTACCTCACCACCGCCGTGGTGATCAGCCTGATGGAGATGGATCTCGATTCGACGAAATACGTAGTGCCACCAGTTTACCTTGTCATCTACCATGCCTGCAAAATTTTCCTCAAAATTATCAAAACTGTGGGTTGGGAAAATATCCTCTTTTGCTTTTGTTGACAAATTGTTTACAACAACATTAGGAGCATTCCCTGCGACGATCTCGCCACTTGCCTCAGCAAAAAGGGCTTCATATTTTGAGGGGCTGCCCTTTCTAGCCTTGTAATGAATAGTATACAGGCATTCTGCCACTTCATGGATCGACATCAATTGCTCTGCATTATATCCAGCGCGATATGCTGCCATCATCAATGGAATGTGCTGTCTACATCCTGCGCGTATGAAAGAATCCATTATTTTCCCATTTTGCGTGGCAGTATTCGGATTACATGCCGAATTATAATGCGCTACATCTTCAGCAATTTCTGCAGTGATTTCTAGAAGCCTGTCGACATCTGCAGCATTGATTTCATCAGCATATAATTTTGCGATTGATGAAGCGGATTGTTTCTCTGCATTTCGAGAAATCCAGTGAGCACGCATGAAACTCTGTTCTTGCTTGTGTTCAAGGTATTCGTCCTCAGCAACCGTGTTCAGATTTTCGTATGCTTGTTCAAGCACTTCATCCTCCTGGCCGTGAAGTCTGCTGATGATCATAGCCCGAACAAGATCTGCCAAACTGAGTGGCTTCCCTGCCATATTTGTAGAGATGAATATATCATATGCAGTTGGCCAATCATGGACAATAATTTGCGTCAAAGCCATCTTAGCAAAGCATTCTTCCTTCACAAATCGGAGAAACCAACGGAAGGCATTTGTGAGTTGTAGGTCAGTGTGAATACGACCTGTTTTTGCAACTTCTTGCTCCCCCTGATTGATCATTATGGGAGTGTATTCTCCATCGTCAAAGTTACAATATGTTACTTCTGTTCCAAAGCTCAAGAATTGTTTATTGAAATAATTCAGAAAATAATCATAATTGTTGTACATATTTGACCGGCCCACTTCAACCGTTTCTGGATTTTCAGGATCGAGCCGGCCAGGGGGAGTCGTTCTGTCATTATTGAGACCTACAGTGTATACAGTATCCCATAGTGGGTTTTGAAGAAATTGCAATCGCCTCTTATCATCATTCTTAAGCGTAAGTCGCAGAATTGGGTTTTCAGGATCGTCTGTGTTTACAATTATCGTTTTGTTGATCCATCTGGCTAGGTCGCGTATTGTAGGGTACGTATCTTGGCCCGGGTAATACGTGAAGTCGATATTTTCGTGAGTGATTTCTGGTGGCTCGAATAATTGGTAATTGCCAGCAACAAAAGTTGTAGGGTATTCCTCTTCCTCAATTTCTCCGGCAGCAGCACCCTCTATGGCTTGCTGCTGCACGGCCGCCTGATAGGATTCTGATCTTTCGATATATTTCCACCACAGGTAATCGCGTAATGCACAGAACATGATCGTGAGAGTAGAATATCTCTGTTGCCCATCCATGATCAAGGAGAGTTGTGTATCTTCATCATGTAATTCTACAATTGGGCCCATGAAAAGCCATGGTTTTCCTGAGTCCATGAAGGATTCAATATCAGAAATTAATCGTTCAGCATTTTCTTTATCCCACGAGTAGTTTCGTTGGATTGGAGGGATGTCATATTTTGAAACACCCAGCATATTTTGTAAACATTTCATACGGGATTCCATATGGACTGCGGTAGGGTCATCCGGCATATCAGAGGCTATTGTTTGGTGTTTAACAACAATTCCGTTTACTAGTGTTCTGGAAAGATCCGATAATTGAATAATTAAATCGGATCAATCACAAGGGTCTATCCTTACACCCATGCGAACTCAATTCTTGTACGGAACGGTTTTGTTTGGGTCGTTCGTATCGCTAGCGTTGTATAGGACGGACTGCGAACCCTTGTGAATGTCTTTTTCATGCACAAGGGTATTATGGTGAAACCCTCGTGAATGTGTTGCAATTACTCATATTTACAATCGAAGCAGACTGCTTTTTCTTCTAGCCCTTTTCCAATACCGCCTGCTCCTCCCATTAATCCTCCCAAAAATAATCCGGGAAATCCTCCAAATGCCATGCCAATTGTCATTCCAACCCAAGTACCTATTGGAGTGTAAGTAGCAACCTTTGCCGTTTTCGATATTACATGATTTGAGAGGATTTCCTTGCCACATTTGCTACAAGGTTTTCTAATGATTTCTTCATTTGCAGTTTCATTGGTATCTCTCAACAGTTTAATTCTTGAATTAGGCCTCAACCAATCAAATTGTGTGTAGCCAAGAATGGATATTGTCATCACACATACAATCAGTATTGAACAGACAATTGGATTTTCACCGAAATTAGTCATAACAGCTTCACCCATCAGAGATTCGCTGAAAAGACTGCTAATCCAGTATAACCCCCATAATACTGCCGCTGATGCTATAATTGCAAGCCATCTCATGTCGATTGGATCGTCTTCACCGAATTCAGATTGGCCACCAGTAAATCCAAGAATTGCTAATGAAAACACAATAAGAACGATTCCCGCCACTGACAGATTGGAGTCCAGAGTACCACTTTCGCAATCATCATAATCATCGTCATAGCACTCAGGGTTCGTAATTACGTGGTAGGGATATAGAATTATGACAAGGGTCAATGTGAACCAACCCACCTGTCTGAGGTAATTTGAACTCTTCAAAGGGGAAAACAAATCCTTCATAGAAGAAAACAAATCCTTCCATCGAACAAAAAATCCGCTTACCAAGAATCCCACGCAGGAAAAACCATAGATACTCTCCAATGAAGTATTCTCGAAACATTCACTAGAAGTTACATCATCAATGCCACTTTCTTGGCAAGCGTAATTCCCTAATGTGATTGATGATATAATTCCGATTACGGATACAAAAAAAATCCATCTGCCGTTTGCTTGAAGAAACCTCTTCATTAATTCGACACCCCACTACTGATAATTATTTGCGACATATATTTCAACTGTTCTTAATATTTCAAACAGTATACAGACGAAGTCAAGTGAAGTATTTTTGCCATATTGAAGGGGACCCCTTGTGCTCGTATACGCTTTCGTGGGTACCCATAGAGCCGTATACGTATACATGGACCCCCTCGTGTATCTCTGTGAATTAGTCAATCAATCTTAACTTTGTTTAAGAGGATAATTGCGGGCATTAGTTGCCAAAATGGGGTTCGAACACTTGCGACATACTCGCATTTAGAATCAAAATAAATTTAAATTGATGAGTGTTTCACTTAATTTAGTCAGATTCAAATGGGTGACCTGTGTGTGCTAGAACAGAATCCAAAGAGAACTTAGTCTGCTTAATTTTTGCAATTAATGCGTCGGATAGCGCATTCCTTACCTGGTAAATCAAATTATCAATACTAGGGTGCAAATTTTTTGTCCTGAACAATATGAAGTCTGTGACAGTGGATTCCAAGCAATGATCGTTGACATGCTCTATCTGTAGATTTTTGTTGTTTAGGAAAAGGTCTAACCACTCTTCAAATCCGTGATCTCTACTCGTAATCTTCGCCATTCTAATTGCCCAGCTCGGAAATCGTGCTGGTGGGGTTTCGTTTCTTTGTTTATACATAAGTAAGTGAGTTCTAAATTTTGATATCTTGAGCACTACTTTCCACCAATCATTCCAATCATGTGGGAGTAATTGATTTGATGCTAATTCCCCCAACCAATTCCAGTTCTTGTCGATCAATCGACTGATTAAGGAAAAAACACATGCCTCATTTCTAGAATCTTTTACATGATTTGGCAAAATTTCGTTATTGTATCTATGAATATGCTTAGATAATAATTTCCCATCTATATCACCATCCATATCAACAAGGCCCATAGTTAGCGGAGTTTCTGAACAATCAAGGGACTCTGATACGACTTTTACAACTTCATGCTTATTGTAACCATGAACTCTTGAATCCAAACACTGGACATTATACAAATTTGAATTTGAGAATTTGTCAAAGATTTTTTTGTCACTAGTGCCTTCTAGGATAATTCGGTTAACTCTTCTTGGAGGTTGCCCTAGGAGTTTTGATCTGGCTATTTCTCTTTTCCAGAGGTAATCCATTTTCTCACCTAAATGTTCAGTTGGACACTAAAATCGATTACATCATCGAGATGAGAGAGGATGATATCAGGTGAATGAGTTGCAATCAGCAACATAGATTCTTCTCGGCTTTCATCAAGCAAGAATCTGAGATGTTCAATTAATTTTCTTTGCCAGTCAATATGGAGAGATATCTCTGGCTCATCGATAAAGAAAATACAGCGTTCGTCCGAATTTGTGATGCCCATTACAAGCGAGAGTAGGTGTTTGAAGCCAGACGGAAGAGACTCTGCATTTTCGATAATGTGGAGAAACTCGCTCCATGAGTTTCCTGTAAAACCTTCGCTTGCGGAGCTTTGAGTGTCATCATGAAACATTCGAACATAGGTTTCATACAGCGCAATGATATCTTTATCCATTTCAAATGAGTACCAAAATAGAATCATAAATCGTGGAACTAAATAGGTTAATTCTCGAATTTGCTCATCAGAATAACTGTCCTCTTGTTTTGGGGCCCTATTCAATCTCCGTCGGGCTTCTTCCTGTAAGTTCCGTAACCGAGATAACAGATCAGGGGGGTCTTTTGAATTAAGGATGCCATTTATGCCTTCAAAATACATTGATTCCATGTTTCCTGAATTCTGGAATTTGGAAATTGAATCGATGAGAATCTCATACTTATTCTCAGAATTTTTAAATTCCTCAAAATTAGGAAAACACTCGTCGATTGTACTAAGGATTTCTGACATGAAATCAAGTTTGTTTTTGTACACAAGTAACTCATGACTAAATTCTTGAGATTCATTTGCCAATCTCTTTAATGCTCTCAATTCAGGAATTCTCCTCTGAACATAGAGAGGAATTAATTTCAGCCATGGCTCTACATGTCTAAATTTTGATAACAATTGTTCTTTGTATTCTCTATGTTCATTAAGTAAGTTGTTCAAACTTTCCGAAGAATGACTAGCGTCCGGTAATTTTGGAACTATCGGTTGAAGTTCGTCAAACTCTGCTAAAATTTCCAAGAGCATGGATAATCCAATTCCATACTCTTCCATCTCTAATATTTTAGAAATCTCTTTCCTAAGGATAACCAATTCCTGAATCACATCCTTTTTCCAGCGTTCAAGATTTGGTGCTCTACGTCCTACGTCGGAAAAAACGAGCTCAGGGAATTCTCTTTCAAACGAATTTATGATTATGTCATGAACCGTAGAATCAAACTTATTCGGAACGGATATTTCGGCATCATGTTCTTCTCCAATTTCGGGATTACCTATTCCGCTTGCTATGCACTTTTCGTTTAGATCGTTGCAAATATAGTTCAACTGGCGCTGGTAAATCCCTCTGAGAGAATTGACCACACCATCACCAGATGAACTAATGAAACTCACCATTAATTTC
>JAPOHM010000005.1 GCA_029979405.1 Methanobacteriota archaeon | reverse complement strand
GGGATGATCGCCAGTGGAACAGTTAGACCAGGTGACAGAATCAGAGTTCTCCCAAGTGGAACAGAGTCAAAGGTCAAGGGGATAGTTACATCTGAGGGTAATTTGGAGATAGCGGGTGCTGGAAGGGGCGTCACATTGACTCTTGAGGACGAGATAGATATCTCGAGAGGCGACATAATAACCGCAGCAGAAAACCCTTGTCAAACAGCCGACCAGTTTAGAGCAAGATTGTTGTGGATGGATTCAGATTCTATGGCTCCTGGAAGAGAGTATCTGTTCAAGTCAAACACTCAAAGCACATCGATGACACTCGGAAAATTGAAACACAGAATCGATGTTAATACGTTAGAAGAAATACCTGCACAGAAATTAGACATGAATGAAATTGGGATTTGTAACATCTCACTTTCAAAACGTATTGCCTTTGATGCATACGATGATGATCCGGCTATGGGTGGTTTCATCATCATAGATAGAATTTCAAACAACACCGTGGGAATGGGATTAATCGATTACCCACTCAGACGCTCTGATAATATCCACTGGCAAACTATGGACATTACCAAGGAAAATCGTTCGAGGCAAAAAAATCAGAAGGCCAGAGTGATTTGGTTTACAGGATTGTCAGGCTCAGGAAAGTCTTCAATTGCAAACATATTAGAAAAGAAACTGAATGCTATCGGCCGACACACAATCACACTCGATGGTGATAATGTGAGGCACGGATTGAACAAAGATCTAGGATTTACTCAAACTGACAGAGTTGAAAATATTAGAAGGGTTGGCGAAACTTCGAAATTAATGGTAGAAGCAGGCCTGATTTGCATCACTTCTTTCATTTCTCCATTTGAAGCAGAACGAAATATGGTAAGGAATTTACTCGGAGCTGATGAATTCATTGAGGTCTTCATAGACACACCTCTGGAAGAGTGTGAAAAGCGAGATGTCAAGGGACTTTATGCTAAAGCAAGGGCGGGTGAATTACCAAATTTCACAGGCATCTCAAGTCCATATGAAAATCCGACAAACCCTGAAATCAGAATCGACACAATGAAGATGACAGCAGAAGAAGCGGCCGATGCTATAATTGATTATTTGAGTAAAGAATGAATCTTTGAAGCGATCGTTTCCCACTGATGGGCATCTCTCAATTTCACGATTTCATTTTTAGAGTTGGCCATTTGTTCATCAGTGATGGCAGAGATACTAGCAACGATGTCCTCTACAGACGCACCTCTCATTTTTATTGAACCAGTTATGTCATCAAAAATAGGAATCGGCGACACTGCAATTGGTGTACCTGCGGCTACTCCCATTCGGACAGCACCTGATGCCGATTCGTTGGTTTTTTGATATGGGAATATTAGCAATTCACATTTGGCGAGAGTTGAAATTGCCACATCATCATCTAAGAAATCTGTAACTAACCTTACTTTAGACTCGAGTTGATTATCCTTGATTATTGCATTGATTTTTTTCTCAGTTTTGCCAGTACCTTTTCTTGTGGCGCACAGCAGTAATAATTGGTCCCAACCTGGTAATCGCGCAAATGCTTCTACCAGTTCAATTTGTCCTTTGTGAGGTAATAGGAAACCAAAGGTTGCCATAACTCGTCCTTTTACTTCAAGGGATTCAACATCATCCTTTGGAGGAGGATATATTCCATGAGGTATCATTACAACATTATCTACAACTCCAAGTTTTTTCAGATTGTCAACATCTGTACTTGAGTGAACCATAATATTGGAACAGGTTTTCAAACCAGATACTGCTTTCTCAATTCGTTTACTCGGAAACACCAATGACCTATCTTTCGTATTGTGCATTGTTATGAATACCTTAACTTCCATTTCATGCAATTTTAATAATAACTCATTGAGGTATGAAAATCTCATGAAACCAGGCTGGTGTTGAATAACAATCGTTTTGATATCTTTTGCCGCAACTTGAGCAATTATTCCTCCGAAGAAATTGGAATCTCTTTGCCAGCATGGAATTGCTCCCTCAACGTCACCTTCTCCAGATTGACACATAATTATGACATCATCTTCCATTTTTTCGATAAGAAATTTTGAGTAAGTTGCGATTCCACACCTTATTCCATAGGTGGTTATCCAACCAATCATATTCCTCACTCCTGGGAATTAAATTCAGAGCAGATGCCCGAGAGGGTCATCTGGAATTTATTGTAAAATTCTCGTTGAATCTTAGGGGCGTCGAAGTCGCTGGTTCCTAAAGGTGTCATCAAAATCACATGTAGAGCAGGTCAGCCAGCTCGTCTTGTATGATTTGCACTGCTTCAAGAATCTCGTCCTTGTGGCGGGCGCCGGTGATTACCATCTTTCCGGATCCGAAAATCAGACAGACTACCTTAGGATAGTCTAACCTGTAAATCAGTCCCGGGAATTGTTCTGGCTCATATTCAACCTTGTCGAAAGGAAGGTGGAATGTCAAGTTGTTTAGGTTTAGTTTTCTTGGCATTGCTGCTAATTCGTCACCTTCCCTCATCAATCTTGGACCAGGTGCTTTGAATTCGTCCTTCCAAGTCTTTCTGTTAGCATCGATGTATGCCTTACCTTCTTTTTCTTCTTCTTCTGTCGGAACCCTTAGAGTTCCGTCCTTATTTTCGTAAATGTACAGGTCTGTGTAATCTCTGTCGGAAATACCGTCAAAATCTTCTGGATAGTGTAGTGCGTAAGTCGCAACCATGTTTTGGACTTCAATTTCTACATCTTTCAAGTCCCAAGTAGTGATTCCCGCATCCCTTAGGTCAGCAATCATTCTCTCTATACCGGTGTGAATGTTATCCTCATCCTTTCCACCAGTACAAACGGCCCTACCTGATCTAAACATTAGGATCGCAAGTTTCGGGTCGGAAACTCTGTAAACAACACCAGGGAATTGTTCCGGTTCGTATTCGCAATTCAATTGGATTGCGATATCTGGTAAATCAAGTTCTTCAGCTACTCTTGTGCTTGCTACTACGTTAACAACAGTCAAACGGTCCTCATCGTTCATAAACGGCCGATTATAAACCCCTATTTAAATGAAGGTAATTATTCAAAAGGATTCCAGATTCCAGAACCATCATCAGATTCGTATTCCAATCCTTTGCTTGCTAGTTCACTGATTAGCGTTTTTCCACCAGCCAATTCTATGGCCTCACTGGTCTGTTTGGGATTTCTTGTGAGGGCGACCATGCAACCACCTCCTCCTGCACCAGTCAGTTTTACACCTAAAGAAGACGGTGCTGCGGCGGAAATTAATTTCTCTAATTCGGGTGAAGAGACACCTAAATTTCTCAACAGAAGATGATTTTCAGTCATTGCGATACCGACTCCTTCCATGTCACCTTTTAGTAGCGAATCAATTCCTCTGCGTGCGACAATTCCAATCGTTTCAATTTCCTTCATTTTTTCTGGATTATCTTTGAGCAATTCGGCGACTTTTGTAACCTGTTCAGAGGTTGGAGCATGGACTTCTGTATTGCCGATGACAAGATACACTCCATCTGTGTGAGAAGAAAGATCTACGGAATGGACTTGCCAAGTTACGTTATTCAACTCCCTGGTGTATAACCAGTTTAGATTGGGTTCAATTTGCTCTGATAATACGATACATCCCCCATGAGAACAAGTACTGGAATCAAGGGGTGATGCTCTTCCACCCTGTGCATGGGCTTCTACAGCATGGGCCAAGATTGCTGATTCGTCGACGTCTACAGCTTGCTTACCATAAACAACAGAATCTCCTGCAGATGACTCCCATGGGCCATCATAGACTCGGTTAGGTCTTGCTGCAGTAAAACCTTCAGCCCAATCATCATCTTTCATTTGCCGTCCTCTCGCTGCCCTCAAAGCAGCAGCGGCTGCTACAGATAATGCCGCAGATGAACCTAAGCCACTTGCTGGAGGAATGCTTCCATGAATTTTAACCGATAAAGGAGGGCCATTCTTCCATAATCTTTCCTTTAGCGCATTTACATGAGGGTGTCGTTGCGAAATGAATTTCATTCCATCAATTCGCCAATCCTCGCTTTTTTCTAGCGAAACCGTCATTCTTTGGTCTATTGCTACAGCCACTGCAGGTTGGCCATAAACGACAGCATGCTCCCCGAAAAGGATGCATTTCCCGGGAGCACTAGCCTGCACCATGGATATGGGTAAGGTAGGAAGTACTTTGCCGTTGGGTTGAAGGAGTGACTCGACTTCGAGGAGGTAATGCAGCACCCTCTCGATGTAACCTATGCGGGTATCTCAGGTTGGTACATATTGCTAATTCTAGGTGTAGTTTCACTTGGTTTCTTTACTTATCAAGTACAGAAAGCAACCAGACTTGTAATGCTCGGTTCCAAAGACAACAGGTTTGATTCCTGGGGTGCAAGGCTGAAGGAAACAGCAAGTGTCTGGTTGGGGCAAAGGAAGGTTCTAGAAGACCCAGTTGCTGGTGGAATGCACGTTCTAATGTTCTGGGGATTCCTAATGCTTTCAAGCGATATGTTGGACTTGGCAAGCGGTAATAGATTCAGTGAACACATTCTGCCCTCTTCCCTAAATGGAATCTGGAATGGAATGGTCGAATTAGGTTACACAAGTGCACTGATTGGTTGTTTCTTAGCCCTGAATCGCAGGGTGTTATTTACACCTGAAAAATTGAAAGGAAAAAGCCAACTTGAAGGTAATGTAATCCTGTTGCTAATAATGACCATTTGTACTACATCATTCGTTATCGAGGCGGGGGAGGGTCCAGACCCTACATTCGAAATGATTGGTTATTGGGTTTCTGAAACCTTTACAATAACTCAGAGCCTTGTAAATTGGGCATACTGGGCTCACATGCTTGCTATATGCACATTCTTATTCTTGATTCCACTCTCAAAGCACATGCATTTGGTAATGGCTCTACCTAACGTGTTCTTCTTCGATACACAGCCTATGGCTAAAATGCGCCCTCTTCAAACCGATGAAAATGGAACTGCAGTTCCTCTTGACGATCTCGACTTGGAATCTTTTGGAGCCGCATCCTATACTCAGTTGACTTGGAGGAGCCTTATCGATGGTTGGGCTTGTACGTCATGTGCAAGATGTCAAGATGTATGTCCTGCTTACGCTTCTGGAAAAGCGCTTAATCCAATGCAAATAGTTCACGATGTCAGGGGATATGCAAACGAACATGCTGAATTATTGTTCAAGGGCGAAGCACCTGAAGAAGACATGATTTCAAGATTTAGTGAAGCTGCAATATGGGCTTGTACTACTTGCCATGCCTGTGTAGATGTCTGTCCAGTAAACATCGAGCATGTTCCAAAACTAACGGATGCTAGAAGACATTTGATGATGGAAAGAATGGAATTCGATGAATCTGTTGAAGAGACAGTAATGCCTCTCATGATGACAATTGAAAATCTTGAAGGTGACTCAAATCCATACGGTATACCAATGCACGAAAGAGGAGATTGGGCTGCAGATTTGGATGTAAAGGTTGCAGAACCAGCTGAGTACATCTATTTCGCAGGATGTGCTGCTTCATTCGATGAGAGAAATAAGAAAGTTGCAAGAGATACAATTTCAATAATGAAAGAAGCAGGATTAGATGTCGGGATATTAGGTATGCAGGAAGGTTGTAGCGGGGACGCTGCAAGAAGAGCAGGTAATGAATATCTATTCCAGATGCTTGCTGAAACCAACCTTTCTACATTTGATGAACTTGGTGTTAAGAAAATAGTTGCTTCATGCCCTCACTGTTTCCATACCCTTGGCAAGGAGTACAAGGATTACGGCGGTCAAGACATTGAAGTTATGCACCACTCACAATTGATTAATCATCTTCAAAGTGAAGGTAAGCTTCCAGAGCCAAAGCATGATGGAAACATCACCTATCACGACCCATGTTATCTTGGTCGAATAGGCGGAGAATTTGACGCACCTCGTTCAGCAATTGGTGGCGTAGACATCGAAACGGAGAAGCATGCTAGAGACTCTTTCTGTTGTGGCGCAGGAGGTGCTCAGATGTGGATGGAAGAGCATGTCGATGAAGGATATGATCGTGTCAACGTAATTCGAGCTAAAGAATTGGCTAAAACCGGAGCGGATACAGTTGCAGTAGGGTGTCCTTTCTGTTCAACAATGGTTACAGATGGTTTGTCAAGCATCAATTCCGAAATGGAAGTCAAAGACATCGCAGAGATAGTTTGGGAACAAATCAAAGCGAATGATGCAAAGATTCAAGCCGCTAAATCTGAAGAAGAGTGATTATCCTAGTTTAGAATTGATAAGTGAATCTGTCACATCTAAATCCTGATTGATGTCTCCAAATGCGAGCCTTTCATCGATCGTCATATCTCCACACTCAACAGAGTAATCAAGTAACTCAGGTATTGCCTCTGGATGGAATTGTACAGTCCATATTGGCCTAGTCGGATGCTTACATGCCGCTATTTCACAATGGTCAGTTGAGGCAATTACGTTCATTTCTCCAGAGTCGGTAACAAAGTCTTGATGTGTGAATAATTGATTGTATTTATTGCCATTAATGTCTCTAACCTCTGCATATTCATGGAATCCTTCTTCGGCTCTGACTACATTTCCACCAAGTGACTTACAGATTATTTGATGTCCGAAACAAATACCGTATAGAGGTGTTTGACAGTTGCGAATAAGTTCTGCAACATCGTCCATCCACGGTTCCCACATCGATACATTTCTCCTGCTCCCTGTAATTATTACAGCATCCACTTCCTCGGGCTCAGTAATTCTTCTACCAAAGGAATATTCTCTAGGATTATCGATATGTGGCGCCCAAAGCAGAACTTCATATCCCTCGAAATGCCTGACTATTTCTTCAACTCCTTTCTCGCCGAAAGAGATTCGTTCAGCAAGTAAATCAACGACCAGTAGTTTCACTCTTCTTCATCCCCATTTATCTCTTTATCAAATGAATAAATTGTTGCAATGAATGAAAATGCTAGCAAATATTCCATCGGTGCAGCCCAATCAATATACGGTTGCATCTTTTCGAAATCCCATTCATTATTGACAAATTCAGGATATTTGTCCAGCCCCACGCTGATTGAATATACCATTCCAGTAAGTCCAATCAAACCGGTGACCATTGAAATTTTTCTGATTCTTTTCCCATAATCTGAGGCTTTTGGTAATCCGATATGTGTGATTACACACCAGCCCCATCCAAAGTAAAACACGTTTAACGCGGTAGCAACGTGGATCTCTATATGGTCGTACATGTCGAAAAATGACATGATAAACAGATTTCCTCCAACCCAAATTCCCATCACGAGAGATATGTTCATCCAGTACCATCTTGCTGTTTCTTTATTGGCTTGGAAAATTAACCAAGAGTAATAGGTCAAAATGAGTCCAGTCAAACTAAAACCTATCGTGAAGATATATCGCTGAATTCCTGGATAGTCAGCTTCTGAAATAAAGAAAGGGAAATCTCTTGCATCCCCTAATATTACATGGAACAGGGATGATAGTAATATCGTGAATGTTGGAATAGACCAACTCAATCTAGAGATTACAGCCGGCCTCACATTAAAACTGATGATGCGCTATGTAATAGATAGAGCGGTCTTAATTATCTGATAATAAACAAAAAAGTGTTATTACACAGTGTTGCATAACAAATTCCATGGGACTAATAGCAGACTACCATGAAGCATTTGAAGCAGGAAATGAAGAGCAAATGGCCGCAATACTTCACGACGATTGTTTATTCATTCCACACGTTGGAAATGCGCAAATGACAAAGCAAGACATGCTTGGAATAATGGGTTCAGGAATGGTAACTATCGTAAACAATCGAATTCTATACGAAAATGACGAAGTAGGAGTAGACCACTGTATAGCTCATTTTGCAAACGGCTCGACATCAGAAGCAGTATTGACATTTTACCAATTCAAGGACGGCCAAATTTTCAGAGTTGAAACTGGTGCGACACCACTAAGTGAAGATTACAACCTAATTGGTAACTAATCTTTGAATAACAGGGACTATACCCGACATTTGATGCCACTACGTGTTCATGACACTAGGAGGAAGGACAAAGTTGCCTTCTCCACTATGAATCCTGGCGTAGTAAACATGTACGTGTGTGGCGTTACCGTATACGACTTATGTCACCTTGGCCATGCAAGGTGTTATCTTTCATTCGATATGATTCACAGATGGCTTGAAAAGTCAGGATACGATGTTAACTATGTTCAAAATTTCACCGACATCGATGACAAAATTATCAATCGTGCTAATGAGTCCGGAATAGACTGGAAAAAGTTGGTTGAAGACAATATTCAAACTTACTATGAGGACATGGATTCGTTAAATATCCTAAGAGCCGATTCATACCCGAGGTGTACTGAATATGTTGAAGATATGATAAGAATTATTTCTGACCTGATAGAGAAAGGTAATGCTTATTCTTCCGATGATGGAGTTTACTTTTCAGTCGATAGCGCTCCAGAAAAATACGGTGAGTTAACCGGTCAGAATATAGATGCTGTAAGAGGAGGTGCAGGTGGAAGAGTAGAAGGCACGGGTAGCGGTAAGCGCGACCACAAGGATTTCGCTTTGTGGAAGGCAGCTAAGCCTGGTGAACCAACCTGGGACTCACCTTGGGGTCCGGGAAGGCCGGGCTGGCATATCGAGTGTACTGCAATGTCTATGGATGCCTTTGGAGAACAATTCGACATTCATGGTGGAGGCCATGATTTGATATTCCCTCATCACGAAGCTGAGATTTTCCAAGGCGAATGCCACACAGGTTGTAGTCCTGTAGTTCACCATTGGCTTCACAACGGTTTTGTCAATATTGATGGAGAAAA
Source organism: Methanobacteriota archaeon (assembly GCA_029979405.1). The sequence goes on along the minus strand of JAPOHM010000005.1, from coordinate 12,012 downwards.
AATGAGTAAATCCTTAGGGAATTTTTGGACAATCAGAGAAATACTTCAGAAAGTTGATGCGATGATTCTTCGTTTCGCATTAATCAATGCTCACTATCGCTCACCAATTGATATGAATGAACAATTACTGAAGGATGCTGAGAAAAACTACAATCGCCTAATCTCAGTTTACAAGGCCGCCTTAGAGTTAGTAGGAGATAATTCTCCACCTCTTCCGGAAGGAGACGTATTATCTCAGGTACCAATAGTCAGAAGCCTCGGTTTGTTAGAAAAAATGGCTCAGGGATTTGCAATTGCAATGGACGATGATTTCAATTCAAGAGAAGCCGTAGCCAAGGTTTTGGGTGCCCTGAAGGAGATGAGTAAGATGTTATCAACCTTGGAAGGAGATGATTTAGGTGCATATGCGATTCACTGCGTTGAGTGGTTAGAAGATACTGCTGGAGACGTACTGGGTGTACTACCTGCAAGGGAAATTGTGCTTGCAGAGCCAGAGGAGGACCCGAGACGTTCTGAGATCGCAGAACAAGTCGAAGGTCTGATTGCCAAAAGGTCGGATGCGAGAGCTGCAAAAGATTGGACATTAGCCGATTCAATAAGAGACCAATTGAACGAATTGGGAGTAGTAGTTACTGATACAGATGAAGGACCAATGTGGGACTTAATCTGATTTAGGTGGCTCTAAAGGTGGCATTTCAGGTACAAATGTAACACTATCTTCTCTATTTCTTGAGATGAAGATTACTGAAATTGCAATTGCAAAAATTATCCCCATAAAAATTGTTAAAGAAACCAAATTCGCTTCATCCTTATCCTCGACACTGTCTGAAAATGAATCATCACATATGCCGATACAAGTATTATCATCGGAGTTATTTGTTTGCTGAGTAGTGTTTTGTTGTTGGAATGTACAACTTCCATCATCCTTTGTAGCATCTGCATTGAAGTTCAATGCCGTATCATCCATACATCCGTAAGTATGAGATACAGGGTTGTGTTCAGTGTAATTTCCTTCCTCTCCGATAACTGTGTCAATAGTTGCAGGCCGGTCATAATAGCGGTCAAACAACAGTGACATGTCGATTTGAGAATTTGCAGAATTAGAGCTGTTAATGACTCTAAAATATCTTTCATCACCCCAAGTGTGAACTGGGTCTAAACCAACATTTACCATATTTGCTACCTGATTATCAAAGTCAGCCATGTTCTCCCCGAAGGCGTCTTTCATCTCATCATAGTCAAACCTCATTGCCATTTCTAAATCGCTAACTATCTCTCCCCAAGTCTGGCCACCATCTTCAACACCGATGAATGTGACATCAAGGGCTTTACCTAATCCTGCAGGTTCCCAGTCGTCACCTTTCATTTCTGTCATAATGTCTTGGTCTCCGTAGATTGGGATCCCACCGATTACGGTAAGGCGAACATCGGTGTCAATTGCGTTTATCATGTTTCGATAAGGGTTAGTGTTGATGTTGTCGAGTACTACTAAATCTGCAGCCTTACCAACTTCAATAGTTCCAACGAATTGGTCCCACTTCATTGCTTTAGCAGGATTAGAAGTAACCATTTGGACCATTTCATAATCATTGAAGATATCTCCAAGCATTTCGTCATCCCACAAATCTGCAACCTTCAGTTCATGAAGTGGAGATTTTGAACCAGAAGGTGCCCAATCTGGTGCGATAGAGATTCGAACTCCAGCATCTTTAGCTGCCGCTACATCAGTTGTAGTTCCGTAAAGTAGCAAATTTGACAATGGTGACCACACCAAATTTGCGCCGACTGCTCCCATTTTGTCAAACTCGGTTTTTGTTAGTGCCGTTCCGTGGATTAAATTCAATTCACCTACCAGTAAGTCGTTCTGTACGAGAATATCGAATTCAGCCCTACTTGATTCATCCATTCCTTCCCCAAGGTGCAAAAACCAAGCACGAAGTTCCCCCGACGCATTTCCGGTTTTGATATGATTTCCAATATAACTGGATTCAAGTTCTGTCACCTTCGTATGAATTTCATCTGCTCCGAAATTGTAGTATTCGATATTTCTTGCAAGGATTGAGTCGAAGGAATCTTTACCGGTAGAAGGTCCACCTTGAGCACTTGTTGTACCGCCTACAATTTCCTTGACTTCGACATACTTCATTGCCTGACTTTCCATATTCCAGTAAGAACCACTGTGAACGAATGATTTCGGCTTGGTTACATGAGGGCTGTAATCTGGGTGATTTTTCCATTGGTACCTATTTTTATAGCCTCCAAATTCGTTTGTTTGGCTGGCACTATGTGGCGACATTTCCCAGAGAGGTGCGGTATTGTAATGCAGGTGATTGTGCATGTCAATCAACCCTGGATATATTGTTCCATTTGTCTCGAACACTGAAACATTGTCTGTATTGATAGGAGGGATATCTCCTTCTGACCAAACAGAAACAATTTGTCCATCTTCAACCATTACGTTACCATTCTCTAAAACATCATTAGGTCCGGTCATGGTCACAATCTTCCCTTGAAGAATGTATGACCCTGTATGAATGTGGTCTCTTGGAGTGTAGCATGAACCTTGTTCTTGTGATGGATTTGGGTCCTCCTTCCACAGGCTACCATTTTCAGCATATGTGTAGACTTTGTCCCACCAGGAATCCTCAGCAGGGTATGACATTGAAGACATCAGATTGCCATCGATGTCTAAAAGATTGGCGCTGTCTGCATCAAAGTAATCGAGTTCTATTCCCGTATTTGCTCTGTAGAAAACGATTGCTTCACCAGCTTCAATGGTAGTGTTCCATCCAATTCTGCATGGTGGGCTACCTTCTCCAATATTGTCATCGAGTATCCAATCAGAGATGTCTACTGCTTCGGTTCCCGTGTTTCTAATCTGTATGTATTGATCACTTTGGGAACCGATAATTCCGTCACCGTTCCAGTCAGTTCCATTGTATGCTGCGCTTGATGCGGATACGAGAATTTCCTCGATTACTACTCCTCCTTCCTCTGCAGTTACAGTTGTTAAGGGAAGGAGTGCGGTTAGTAGCATAAGGGCTACAAGTGGCCTGCGCATGGAAGTTCGTGTCTGTTTAAGCACATCAATTAGTATCCTATTTTGGTAATGTCCGGTAAAAGGATAGTCTCAAAACATATTGAGTAGGCGTGGCCTACATGCGCAAGGCAGTGTTTCTATTGGTGATACTGCTACCTGCAATGTTTTCAGGTTGTTTTGGAGAAGACTCTGATGCTACAAATACAGTTCAAGAAATCAATTACCCTGACCCGTGGGAGCGTTCGAGTTTAGAATATCTCGATACTGATGTTTTCAGTAGAGTAACAGAAAACGGGTCGCACGGAATCGATGAAGTAAGAAGTGTGTACGTTCCTGTTGATACGATAACAGCTGCAGATGGCGGGGCTGGGTTAACGGGAGATGCTGAAGTACATCTTGGGCTGTGGCTACCTGTAATCGAAGGATGCGATTACACCATAGAAGAGATTTCTGAGGAATGTAGGGTCCCCGTTATTGCAGAGATCGGTCCTTACTACAACGACGGAGATGTAGACGCACTAACTCCAGCTAACAGGCTTGGTAGATTCCTTATCGAAAATTACGTCCCCCATGGATATGGTGTAGCTCAGGTTTCAGTGTTTGGTACAGGAGAATCCAACCACTGTATGGACCTAATGGGTACAGATGAACAAAGGGGAATAGACGCTGCTGTTACCTGGTTAGGACGCCAATCTTGGTCAAATGGTAAGGTTGGAATAATTGGTAAATCATACGATGGAAGCACTCCTTGGCAAGCAGCAACATTCGGCACCCCATACCTCGCCACAATCGTACCTATGTCCGGTCTAATCGGAGTGCACGAATTAATGTGGAGAAACGGTAGCATGGAAGCTCGTGGAATGATTATGCACAATGGTGTTTACGGCTCGTTTGGCATCGATGGTGATGCCGACGATGTTGACAACGCATGTGAAGGTTACATGGAAGGATATGCGAACGGCCCCGCAGCCTACTTCACTGGAGGCATGGTTGATTTTGCAGGCAATACCTACTGGACAGAGAGGTCTTTCTTAGGAAGAGTGCTTGAAAACTATAATGGTTCGATATACATAATTCAGGGAATGCAAGACTGGAATGTTGACCCTCACATGGCATTCCCAATCCATCAACAAGTCGCAGATGCAGGAATTGAAATTAAAACCCTAGCAGGCCAATGGGCTCATGATTATCCAGACCGGGTCGAAGGACATAGTTCACAAGGCGTAGGGCGAGGCCAGGAGGCTTATCCGTATACACTACGATGGGACTGGGCTGATGAAATGCTGTACTGGTTCGACTGGTACCTGAAAGGGGAAGGACGAGCACCGGTTCTTGGTGTGGAAATGCAGGACAATCGTGGTGGCTGGAGATTTGAGTCAACTTGGCCATCAGAAGATACTGAATTCGTTTCCGTGGATGTTTCCAATTTAGAGCCATCAGGTGCTTTGATGGGGACAGCGAGAGGTGCAATTACGTTCTCATATGGTCCATTCGAACAGGATACATACATCGCAGGAATGCCTACGCTACACACCAGTGCAACTCCTCACACCACGAATAATGGACATATTTTCATCGAGATGACAGATAGCAATGGGATTCATCTTGGACATGCGGTCATGGACCTGAGATTCTACGACGGCGGAAGGGACGGAGTGGCTACAATAACACCGTTCTCTACCGTTTTGGCTAAGGTTGAATTCATGCCGATGGATGTTTTCCTCGCAGCCGGTGAAACTATACAATTTACTGTAACACAAACTGGTGAAGATTACGTTCCGAGTCCAGCGGCTTCCGGAGATTATTCGATAGACTGGTCTCAAAGTACACTAACTCTACCGTTAGTGTATCGCAACTGCGACCAACTTTTCCAAGCACCGATGCAGAATTACGGCGAAGAATCAGATAGAATTTGTTGATTAAAATCTTCCAAGGATGGATGTGAAAACCGATTTTGCATTTCCATTTGATCTTTCAACCAACCTTCGCACAATTAGTTCAGGAGTTGACTTTGCAAGATAATCTCTTCTTGGAGTTCTATCGACTATCAATTCTAAATTGTCGTCTAAGCCCCTTGCTTCGATACCATCTGTTCGCAAATCTTTGCCCGCCGCTTCAATAATTGCCGGAGCAAGGTGAGTTACCAGAAGCATGCATGTTCCTTCATGTTGCTCAGCAGCATCAAGCATTCCAGCGATAATTCGTGCGCCAGCTCCGGGTTCTGTAATCGCCTCTAGTTCATCTGCAAGAATCAATTTTGAATCATCATTTGATACTACATTTGCTAATTGCAGTAAAGTTTGTTCAAGTGCGCCCGCAGATTGTGTTCCTCCGGCTTTTGCGAGAACGTGTAGAGATTCTATTTTGCCTACGCTCGCTGATTTAGCGGGAACAGGCAACCCCATATGGGCAAGAATTGAACAATGAGCAAGCAATTCTAACATCGTCGTTTTCCCTCCACTATTGGCTCCCGTTAGCAAAGCTATCGATTGCTGGTCGCCTTTTGCCGCACACTTTCCAAGTCCATATGATACGGGGTCAGCAACACCATCAATCAGTAGATGTCTTCCTTCCTGGATAACTATCCCAGAGTTCGATATTTCAGGCATTGTTGCATTGACGTCGTTTGCCCATCTTCCAATTGTTAGCCACTGGTCTAATTCAATCAGTTTGCGGATTGCGGTCTCACACTTGTTTTTCAACGGTGAAAGTCTTCTTGCTAGAGATATGAGTCTATCTGATTGAGTTGTTTTGAATAGGTCTTCCAGTTGCGAGTCTATTTCATCAAGTATGCTTCTGTCAACTTTGGTTGGCCACTCTGATTTGAAAATATTTCTTGGGCATTTTATCCCTACTTCACTGAGCAAATTGGCCATTTCATCCGTAGCCGACTCGATTGCTTGTTCAATTGCATCGTTGGTTTGCTGGGCCAATTTTCGTTGAAGAGATGCAGCATCTGCTAATGCTTGTAACATGTCAGCACCTGATAGGTCCATTTTGACATTCTGCATGGATTCATCGACTTCATTTTGAATTCGAGTCTCCAAACTTTTGGCAAGGGGCCAAATTTGGTCGCGAACTTTTGCAATTGAATCTGCATCGCAGGTGTTTGACAATTCATTGAGTAATGGTGCTAGTTGCGGAATTCTTATTGAATCAAAGTTCTTCAAAAATCCGTTTCCTTCAGGTAAATTTGTTATTACTTCCAATGTTTGTTTGTTTGTCTCAAACCATTTTACGCATCGCTCAGGTAAGATCATGTCTATCGATGCGTTTTCTGTTAGAACCAACCAACCTTCGGGGATTTGTGATGGGCCGTCATCTCCAACCCAAGTTACTGATTTGAAAACTCTGTAATCTTTCCATGTTTCTTCAGGTGATGGTGTCAGTACGCGACAATATCTCTTCAATTCGTTTATTGGATTCTTTGATACAACTACACGCTCGAAGTGGGTATCAATTGTAGTAGGGATTTTGAGATTTTCAATTTTGTATTCAGTTTCCATCGCTTGTAAGATAAGTTCACGTCTTTCTTCAGTATCTTTAATCGGCATCAGATTTTTTAGTCTTGATTTAGTCCCAGAATTACAAGCATAAGACGCGATATGAGTTAGTAATTCTTTATGGAGTCGAACAGCCTCTTTCGTTGCTAAGAAACCGTCCAAACCATTCAGAGAGCGAGCTATGTTGTCGGCCCGGTTTAAGGACACCCCTTCCACTTCTGCAATAATTTCTGTCTGCCCATCGGAAAGGAGTTGCATTACTCTTTCTTCCGTGCCAAAATGGTCGGTCAATTTCTTTGCTAAATTAGCTCCAACTCCAGGTAAAGATTTGAGAACCATGCGCCAAATTGGCTGTCAAGAGGTTTTGAAGTTAAGGGTGAATAAGATTCTTCATTCATAATATACGGTGGTTTTGATAATATATCCGTATAACTCATTTCCTGTGAATTCTTTTTCTCCTATTACGACTAAAGTGCCATTTGGCAATATGCCTAAATTAGTTGTGGAATTAAAATTACCTAGTTCAAATGTTCCCGAAGGTGTGCCGTTCGAAATGTAAGCTTTGTCCGCAGATAGGAAGAAAATTGAATTTCCAGACGATACAAAATCTGTAGGATATCCACTACCACTAAGATTCGAATCTACTAATAGCATGGTTCCGTTTTCTGTGCCATCAAATACCCATGGTTCAAAACCTGAATTGTATCCTCCATTTGGCCTTGCTTGGAAAAACAAATAACTGTCACCAAGTTTACCTTTATAGCTCATTAAAGAGAAGGGCATAGATCCATTGAACACCTTGATTAATTCCCCGCTATTGTTTATGAAAAAGAAATTATCTGTTCCATCCACCGTTGCTTTGAAGATGCTTTGATTTTTGAACTCAGTAATATAAGATGGTGAATGTATGTCATATGAATTCGTCATCCCTGATTCCCAGAACAATTTCCTTGCTGTTGAGTTAGTTGTTGAATTCCATTCAAACAAAAAATATCCTGAAGAATCTCGTGCTCTGAAATATACTCCATGGTCGAAAAACATGGTGGATGATACCCACGAATTTCCTGTGCCATTATACAAATCTCCAAGCAAGAATGTTCCAGACTCTGTTCCATCAGATATGAAAGGCTCTTGTCCAATTGCACCATTATCGGCTTTAAACAAAAAGTGAGTTGCATTGTTTCCAGAATAAGCAATGTAGGCAGGGCTTCCTAGATTTGTGTCAAAAAATAACTCGGTTCCTACTGTAGAACCATTTGTTCGCCATAGCGCTTGGTAGCTTGTGTCATTTGAACCGAGGAAGTAAAGGTATCCACCTAATTCCATGTATCCAAAAGTTCCGAATCCAGTAGATGTTGCATTATAACCAGTGGAACTAAAATTGTAAACCATCGTTGTGTTACTCGCAGTTCCATCGGTTTTCCATAGGTTATTTCTGTTCTCATAATCGTCTGCCATAAAGTAAACTTCGCCATTTAGTGACCCTAACCGTCTAAAAGTTGAATCTCCTGAAGTATCAAAATCATTCAAGAGTTCTGTCCCTGATTCTGTTCCATCTGTTGCCCATAATTCTACGCCATGAGTTCCATCATCAGCCCTAAATAAGACTCTATTTGCGGTTTCTGCGAAAAATGACGGATTTGAACTACAAGTTCCGGGGCAAATGTCAGCGAGTAAATTCGTTCCAAATGGACTACCATCTGAAACTAAGAATTCACTCCCGTAATCATCAGTTGATAATGTGAATAATCCTAATCCGCCTACATTTGTTACGTAATTAATTATAGAACCAGTACTACCCTCATTTGCTTCAAAAATTAGATCCATAACATATCTATTACAATACGTTATCACACTATCAATTTCTCCGGATTCTAAAACACCATTACTTGGCGTGCCACCACCATCTCCATTATCCAGGCCATCTGTAATAGAGTGACCTCCTGCATCGCAATTATATGAGGAATCAGGGGGCGAGGTAAACGACAAACTAGTAGACACGGCAGAACCTCCATCACAGATATACTGGGTTGTATCTATTTCGCTTGCATCGAGTATTCCATCTGAGTTATCATCAAGTCCAATATCAATTCTTACTCCGCCATTGCCACAATTAAATCCAGCAGGTTCAGTGGTTGCTATGATTAGCGAGTTTAGCCCAGATATACCGTTTTGACCGTTTATACCGTCTGCACCGTCTTGTCCATCAATTCCGTCAATACCATCGGCTCCATTCGTTCCATTTATCCCGTTTAAGCCGTCTTGCCCATCGGCTCCATTCGTTCCGTTTACACCGTCTTGACCGGCTGGTCCTTGAGGTCCAATAATTTCGATAATTTCCCAGCCAGAGGTTTTACAAACTTGGAAAATTTCTTCGGATTCAACGTAATATAATCGTCCTAGAGTGTCACTATTACATGTAGGTAAATCGCTAGAACTCGCAACTAAATATACTTGCCAATCACCAAGGTCATCAGTTGTAGTCTCTTCTTTATCATCTGTTGAACTAGATTCATCCGATCCAAAACATCCAGCCAATGAGAATGTTATCATCAGCAAAGAAAAAACCATAGCATTAATTTTCGACATTGTTTGTCCTATTGCCTACCACTAATTGAAATTATAGGGTGGGAAAAAGTATCAAAATTTCCAATCAATAGATTGGCATTTCGACTTCTACAGCGAAAAGTGGGTCAGGGTCGCTTGAATCGTGATATGCAACTACAACTCCACCATCATTTAGAATAGCAAGAGATGCAAAGTCGAATCTAATGTCGTTTCCGGCTCCACTTGTAGAATCTAAGTCACCCAAACCGATGTAAGTCAAAGTATCAGGCTCCATCGATTCAGAATAATCTCTAACATGGTAAAGGATATCGACGTCAGGCCCCTCTGCAGATTGATATCTGACATTCAATACGAAAAGGTCGAGCGCACCATTTGCTTGGAATTCCCATTCTTCGATTTGCGCCCATGACTCATCACTGTAGTTTTGGGTCGCCCATGTTGCGCCACCATCAAAGGAAAGGTGATGTGTGAAAGTAGTTCCTGCAAGGCTTACACAGTGCAGTGCTCCAGTCGAGTCAATTTGACAATATTCGCTTGGGAATTGAGTATCGTGTCTGTTCCAGTTGAGAGAGGTGTCAAGGAATGCTGATGAACCATCACTGAAGTATTGTGGGAAGTAAAGACCCCCACTTGGGACCGGAAATGCTCTCATTTCCTTGTGCGGTTTGTTGACGTCAAAATACTCGGGCAAATTTGTGAAGTTCAGGTCGACTTCCAATTCCCCAGGGTTTGAGTTACGTCCAGCGAATTGGAAGTTGTAATAATTCAAACCGTCGACGCTGATTTGGCCTCCAGCGTTTTGAGTCTGATGCCAGAAGTTAGAAACCACGAGACTTGCCCACTCCCCGCTACCGATGTTCGATGATATTGGACCAATTACTTCGACTTGCCATGAACGGTCATAGAAGGGCTCTGTCATTCTGTTGTAACACCATCGCCATTCATCCTCTGACGCATCGTAAAGTATTGCGTAGAACTTGTCTAATTTACCATCCCCTCCAACATAAGGAAACCAAGACATTGAGATGTAATCACCGTTAGTTGCTTGAACAATACTTCCCTCTCCTAATCCTTCTTGGCCGGGGTTAGTTGGTACTGGTGTGCGACAAACAGGGTCAGTGAATACACCTGGAACATATGTATCCCATTCATGGCCCCTGTCATGTGACCAGACAGGATATTCTCCTCCAATGTTTAGTATATCTCCTTCTATCGAAGTAGCGATATAGTGTTCACAACAATTTCCACCGTAATTTTTGTCAAAAACGGCCCACGAAGTTAGAGTGCTTTGATTTGTATTTAGGTCGATAGTCATGAATTCCCAGGGGTCAATCGCAGGTACTTCGTCAATCATAACGTATGATTCCCATATGGAGGTCTCTATCTCTTTATCAGAATTAATGGAATCACCGTCTCCAAAACAGCCGGCTAAGACTGTTGAAAGAGCGAGTAATACCGCTAATCTTCTCTGCATTTTCATGACCTCGAAACGCTATACCATATGGTTGAACCGTCTACTTCGAACATTTCTCCAGTTCCTTCTCCGATCGTAAAATTAGAATCGCTTGCTCTGGTTTCACTAATGACCCAGTTCTTATCTTGCTCGAATAATTCAGGAGCATTTTGCATCCAAACTTGTAGTGAGATTGTATCCTCGATTTCAAGATTCAAATCCTTTCTAGAAGCCTGAATTCTTCTCGTGATATCCCTTGCCAATCCTTTCGATAATAGCTCAGGAGTATCTGACATGTCCAAGACGAGCGATACAGATGAATCTTCCATCTGCAATGTTTGGGCAGCGTATCCGTCTCTTTCGACTCTTCTGAGTTCAATGTCGTCAGAAGTTATTTCATAACCAGCGATAACTAAGTTACCAGCGTCAATGCTTGCTAACATAGATTCGCTATCTCCATCTGCAATTCCCTGCAGTACTGCTGGTAGGTCTTGGCGACATTTTGCGCCTAATGTTCTTCTGTTTGGAACGACTACTACCTGCTGGAATCTGTCAAGGTCAGTTTCGAGAGAAATTTTCTCAACATTCAATTCTTCCGCAAGAATATCGTGGAAATCAGAAAGGTCCGGTCCGCTAACAATCCATCCTTCTGCGCAGGGTAGCCTTTGTCTTCGGTCAGCATCGACTCTAATTCTTCGACCAGTTTCTGCAAGCTCACGGACAATTTCCATCGCTTGTAGAACTTCTTGGTTTACACTTTCTGGTTCTGGCCAATCAGCCATGTGGACTGAAACACCGGTCAAGTTTCTGTGAATTTCATCTGACATGAAAGGAGAGACTGGAGCAATTAGCCTGCTTACAGTGACGAGTATCTTGTGCAAAGTATGCTGGCATGCCAGCTTGTCTGTGCTGTCAGCCTCCTCCCAAAGCCTTCTTCTCGACCTTCGAACGTACCAGTTAGAGACATCGTTTACCACGAATTCTTCTATGTCACGACATGCTTTGTGGAAATCCCACTCTTCGAATTGTTTTGTAGTTCCCTCAACTACTTGAGACAATCTTGACAAGATCCAATCATCGAGCGGAGTATTATTTCCAGCAGGTGAATTTTCGGGGTCAAACCCATCCAGTGCTGCGTAATCTGCGTGGAATCTGTGTATGTTCCACAAAGTCAAGAACATCTTTCCATATGTTTCTCGCACACCGTTGGGGTCGAACTTCAGTGGATTCCAAGGAGCTCCTGCTGTTACCATATACCACCTTGTTGCATCTGCTCCTTCACGGTTGAAATGGTCCCAGGGGTCGACAATGTTCCCTTTTGATTTCGACATTTTCTTTCCTTCAGCATCCAAAATCAATCCAAGAGATAGACATCTCTTGTAACATATCGAATCGAATACTGTTGTACTAACAGCAAGCAGGGTGTAGAACCACCCACGTGTTTGGTC
>JAPOHM010000113.1 GCA_029979405.1 Methanobacteriota archaeon | reverse complement strand
CGTCTGTAACAAGAACAGTGTCAGAAGTGGGGCTCCTGCTCCCAGATGTAGGCCAAAATAGTATGTCTGACCCTTCGTTGAGGAAACCAAGCGAAGATAGTGATGTTGAGGAAGTGAAGGAACCGGAATTAGTGTTGTAGTATTGTACTGCGTCCGTGGTTAAAATTTGCACTTGATTGTTTGTAATTGTCATGCCCACTACGTTATCAGAGGTGAGCCAGTTACCGCTATTCCAATTTGCAAGCCAGAAATTACCGTTCAAATCATGTCTGGCAATTCCGTTATCTTCAGATGAAATGAATAATTGATTTCCAACCAATAAGAAGTCAGTTACATAATCTGAATGTAGAACATTCGCTGTTGTCCAAGGAGATAGAGGTGTGTTCGACGATATGTCCCATCTAGCAACGCCTCCTCCGTTTATTGCTACATACAAGATGTTGTTGTTTTCATATGAAGTTGAAGGGGTCCCAGGAGGCCAATTTGATGGGTCTACAGCCTGTTCCAAAGTCCATCCAGTTCCAGCGGTGTTTATTCTGAAGATACCAGATTCGCTAATTGCCATTAGAACTCCTGTTGATGTAATGTGAAGTTCAGTGAAAATCTTACCCGAAGGTTCGCTAGGTAGATCAGTGTTGTACGAGGTATCAGACAGATTAACTGATTTTATGCCATTTCCAGAGGTCGCAACTAACATTCGGTTGTTACTTGCATCAATCTCAAGATCGTAGATTATCGAATCAGCATCAGCGTTATCTATTCTAAATAAGTCAATGATGTTTGGAGAAGAATTGGCATCAAGAATAAGGATATAATCTTCAATTGCGAGATACATTCTACCATCGCTCGGATGAATTGCATAATCAGAAATGTCGATATCGACCGGCATTAGCGAGGTAAACGGGTCTGCAGGAGAGAGAACTTCGAGGATGAAGTCTGTTATTTCAGCACCAGAGGGAAGGGTTACAGTCGCTCCAACATCGGCATTCGGAGATAGTCTGCCTTGATGGGGATTGTTTGAATCGAATTCAAACGTTTGCCCAAGCCAACCGTTTCCATTCCAATCGAATAGAACTTGACCAGTATCTGGTGAAATCAACATTGGGTTATATGCTGTTACATCGTCTGAACCATCTACACGTATTTCCATTGTAACATTCTCTAGTTGGGCGCCTGGTGCAAAATTTAGCATCCAGTCTGCTATGCCTTGAGAACCATTGGAAGGATTGGCCCCAGTGGCATTTAGGTAGTACCACCCAGTGTCTTCTGAACCCTGTTTAGGCCATATTGTTTCATTTGGTCCATCATGAGCACTTACGATAGGTGAAGTAAGTAATGGAGATAGAGACGCGATCAACATTAGCGTTACAAGCGAGATTGATTTTGACGACGCGAGACCGTCATCAGAAACCCTGCTACGCTTTTTCATATCGCGCTATCCGCAATCAATGGTATTTGAAGTCGTGTCTTGATTGTGAGGTAAAATATCATCAAATTTAGTAATACGGTTGTGCATTTTAATTAGCTTTATCCCACTATTTTTCCAAAAAAACACACAAAGGTCAAACGCCTTATGATGTCGAGAATCATTTTGAGGGAACGCTATGGATAATGACTGGCGTGAAAATACACTAAAAAAAGAATCTTTAGATTATCATGAATCTAATCCAAGAGGTAAGATCAAGGTAGTTCCAACGAAGCCACATTCAACAGCCCAGGAACTATCGTTAGCTTATTCTCCAGGAGTGGCATATCCTTGTCTTGAAATCGCAGAAAATCCCGATGACGCATATCGTTACACATCAAAAGGGAATTTAGTCGCAGTGATATCAAATGGTACAGCAGTGCTAGGTTTGGGTAATATTGGTGCCCTGGCGTCAAAACCAGTAATGGAAGGAAAAGGATTACTTTTGAAGACATTTGCAGACATCGATGTATTCGACATTCAAGTAGATACTGAGGACCCGGAAGAATTCATCAAAACGGTTTGCAATATCGCACCTACTTTCGGCGGTATTAATCTCGAAGATGTAAAAGCCCCAGAGTGCTTTGAAATCGAAAGGCGCATCGCAGAAGCAACTAACATTCCAGTTATGCATGACGACCAACACGGTACAGCAATAATATCAGGAGCCGCTTTACTTAATTCAGTTGAACTGCAAGAAAAAGATATTTCACAAATCAAGGTCGTAGTCGCAGGGGCTGGAGCATCAGCTATTGCTTGCGCAAATCACTATGTGGCATTGGGAGTGGATATCAAGAATATATTGATGTGTGATTCACAAGGAATTATGACAAAAAAACGATTAGATGCTGGAGAATTAAATCAGTACAAAGCACGTTATGCCGCAGATAGACCTGAAGGAGATTTAGCAGATGCGCTGGTTGGGGCAGACGTATTCCTTGGGCTGTCAAGAGGAGGATTAGTTACAGGTGAGATGGTTTCAAAAATGGCTGAAAAACCAATAATTTTTGCCTTAGCAAACCCAACTCCGGAAATTATGCCCGATGAAGTACTTGCTGTGAGGAACGACGCAATTATCGCTACAGGAAGGTCAGATTTCCCAAATCAGGTCAATAACGTTCTTGGGTTTCCCTACATATTTAGAGGTGCATTAGACGTTAGAGCTAGAGATATTACTCAAGGAATGAAAATGGCAGCGACTAAAGCATTAGCGGCACTTGCAAAGGAACCAGTTCCAGATTACATAGCCCACGCATATGCTGGTGAAGTAATGCAATACGGACCAGAATATATTATTCCAAAACCATTTGATAGAAGGGTATTGATTTGGGAAGCAGCAGATGTTGCAGAAGCAGCGGTGAATGAAGGTATTGCCGCCCTAACTCCAGAAGAATTTGACAAACAACGATACAGGGAATCGTTGGAAGCAAGACTTGGAATGTCATATTCAGTGATGCGAGGTGTATTCAACCAAGTTAAAGGAAAAGGAAAGAAAATTGTATTCCCAGAAGGTGATAATGAAAAGGTTATACGAGCGGCTGCCCAATGTATGGAGCAAAAGATATGCGAACCCATTTTGCTTGGTAACATTGAAAGTATCAAATCAAAAATGGATGAATTGGGGATAGAGATAGATTGCGAAATAATCAACCCTAGGTATGATGATAGAAGAATCGGAAATTACGACATCGCCTTATTTGAAAATAGATCGAGAAAAGGAATGACAATCGTTGATGCTCAAAGACTGCTCAAGAGTAGGTCATATTTCGCAGCGCAAATGGTAGAATCAGGAGATGCAGACGGATTCTTGGGAGGGGTGAGTAGGAACTATGCAGATGTACTGCGACCTTGTTTAGAAGTCATTGGTTCAGATGAGGACAGTCACTGTGCAATCGGATGTTACATGATGGTAGTCAAAGGGAGACTGATTTTCTTAGGTGATGCAACAGTCAACGTGTACCCCGATAGTCGAGCTCTTGCAGACATTGCGGTTCAAACAGCGAAGGTCGCTAGAAGATTTGGTGTTGAGCCCAAAGTAGCAATGTTGTCATTCTCTAATTTTGGTAGCAGTAGAAGTCAGCGTTCGGAGAGAATCGAAGATGCCGTCGAATTGGCAAGGGAAATGGACCCTTCCTTGATTATCGATGGGCCAATGCAGGCGGACACTGCCTTAGACATGGATGTACAAACAGAATATCCATTCATGGAATTTGATGGACCTGCAAATGTATTAATTTGTCCAAATTTAGTTTCTGCTAATATCGCTTACAAGCTATTGGAAAAATTGGGAGACGCTGAAATGACGGGCCCTATTCTCGATGGATTGAATAGACCCGTTCAACTATTGGCTAGAGCAGATGGTGTAAGGCACATACTAAACATGGCCGCAATCTGTGCAATGGATGCGATTCGCAAAGAATCTTACTGGTCTAATCTTTCATCTGACTAACTTGGTCGTTATCATCAAGATACCAAGTTGGTCTTTTTGGTCTCCAAAATGCTCCAGATACAAAACCAACACATAGGCCTCCGAATAGTAGATTTGCCCACCCGTCAATCGCATATGAGCCAAAGCCCCGAATGATTGGGATACAGAAACTTGGAATAATTCCAATAATGGAAATCCAGAAAATTTCGCTTTTGATGTTGGCTGTAAGATTTGCATTTTCAGGGACACGCTTGACATCTCCTTCACGCAACGGAGAAACCACCACTCTGAACCCGACCTTTGGAAGAGGCCTGTCTCCGGGTGTTGTGACCTTTGCATAGATTCCCTTTTTTGTTGGGTGAGCCGATTGAGAGGTTCTGTGACCCGATAGTGGACCGATCATTTCTCCAGTTCTTGGCCTTCCATCTAGAGGAGCACCTCTGTGATTGCCAGTTGCCTCATCTGCGAGTAGTTCGGTCCAACCAGGAGGTAGATGCAGATTTTGTTTAGCGGCTTCCCATTCAGACTGGGAGGGTAATCTGACCTCATGTTGATGTTCAGCTGATAATTTATTGCAGAATTCTGCGATCATATCCGTTGTAATCATGTCTTGATAACCATCTTGTGAATCTTCAATTCCCATAACCGAGTTGAACTGTTTTTTTGTGATTATGTCGCTTGAGATTTCAAATGTAGGCAGGGACACCTGATGTCTAGGGCGCTCATTTGCGTGCACCCACCCTCCCTTATTCGTTCCAAGGAATATTTTGCATGATTTGATAGGGAGCAAATTCAGGTCAACTGACCCGTTATCTGGTGTCATTTCAAACCCTCATTGTTTGTTCTACGGCCCTATACCATTCCATACCATTTTTGTGTTCTTCAATCTTTGAAAATTGTGGATAAGGAGATATTGAACGCACATATCCAAAAGCGGCGATATCTACTAAATTAGGTGAATCTCCTCCAAAAAATGTTTTTCCATTGAATGAATTTGTCCACTCTGTTAAGAGGTCATGCCACAATTTTTTTGGAGTTCGACCGTCGTTTTTGACACGTTTTCTTGCAATAATTCCCCACATTATTGGGAACCCTGCCCAGGCGTAAATCCTCTTAGAAAAGAACCCAAATTTTTCTAATTTTGAAACCCTTCTGGTCGTGGTTAGTGCTGACGTTATCGAACCGTACAATATTGGTATAGTAGCCTTCGAAAGCTTGGTATCCACCCAGTTCATCCATTTGTCACGGCGTTTTTCATCATCGTCTTCCCATAATTGGCCAGCATTGTGTGCAGAATCAATTTGCTTCATTATTGGTGTGGAGTCTACATGTATATTTTCACTCGAATCAACCCAAACTGGGACTTTTTTCCATTCTGG
>JAPOHM010000024.1 GCA_029979405.1 Methanobacteriota archaeon | reverse complement strand
GTTAACAAGAAATCTAAATCCAAGTTGTTCTACTACCTGAGAAGAGATTTGGTCGGATACGGGAAAATGGACGTTTTGATGAATGACGCCAACGTAGAAGATATTTCTCTTGATGGAACCAACGTTCCAATTTTCGCGTATCACAGGAAATTCGAATCCGTTGAAACCACTTGTGTTTGGGAAACCGACGAAGAATTGGAATCTTACGTTATCAAACTCGCACAGCGTTGTGGTAAGCACATTTCTGTAGCTGACCCGCTACTGGACGCTACACTGATGGACGGTTCAAGAATCGTTATGAAATTAGGACGTGAAGTATCTACTCGAGGTTCAGCATTCTGTATTCGAAGATTCAAGGACGACCCGTTCTCGCCGTGTGACATCATCGCTTTCAGAACCCTTTCTTCTCTGATGGGAGCATATCTTTGGGTAGCGTTCCAGAATGAGGTTCCAATGCTTTTCGTAGGTGGTACTGCTTCAGGTAAAACAACAACCCTGAACGCTATGTGTATTTTCATCCCGTGGCAGATGAAGATTGTAAGTATCGAATCTACAAGAGAAGTTAACATCCCTCAACCAAACTGGGTTCCAGGTCTGACCCGACAAGGTTTCGGTGGTGAATCCAATGAGGGTGAAATCGGAGAATTCGAACTGCTAAAAGCTGCTCTTCGTGAGCGACCTGAATACATCATTGTGGGTGAAATCCGTGGTGCTGAAGCATATGTACTGTTCCAGGCAATGGCAACAGGACACTGTGCTTATTCAACAGTGCACGCTGACTCGGTACCTTCCCTTGTCCACCGATTGGAAAACAAGCCGATCGATATCCCACGTGTTCTTTTGCCTGCACTTGAAGCATGTGCGATTCAGATTCAAACTCGTATCAACGGTCGCCGTGTAAGAAGAACAAAACAAATTGTGGAAATTGTTGGTATCGACCCTAACTCGATGGAAGTAATTACCAACGAGGTGTTCAGGTGGAATGTAGCAAATGACGATTTCATATTCTCTGGTAAGTCATACGTTCTTGAGAAAATCATGGTGAAAATCAACTTTAGTCAGGATGAGATGAGAAGAGAATTGAGAACGAGGAAGAGGATCCTTGAGTGGATGGTTCTCAACGACATTAGAAAAGCAGACCAAGTGAGTCAAATTATCACCGAGTATTACGTTCGACCTCATGAAATCCTTGCAAGAGTTGATGGATTACGTTGAATTTAGTTTAGGAGGTGCAAAATTTGGAACTGAATACTTGGCAGAAAATTTGTCACAGAATTCTAGGTCGCGTCTTCAAGAAAAAAGCTCGAGGCGACAAACAACTGTCCGACAACCTCGTCAAAGGAAACATGCCAATCATGCCTGAGGTCTACATGGCTCAAGTTTTCGTTACCACCTTAGCAATAGTAGCGGTATGTGGAATGTTGTTAACTGCGGTATTCATGCCTGGCATCGGACTAATCGATTGGTATGAGTCCAGGCCAGATGAGTCAACCGCTCTTGCTTGTTATGAGTGGGAATATTGGAACGCAGATTTGGTAGATGAGACTTTAGAAAGCAGAGGATGTCCTTACTTCAAATACATGGAATTCCCATTCTTTGCGAAGATTCTGATTCCAGTAATTCTTGGATTACTCGTACCAGTAATTAGTTTCCGGACTTTGAAAGGCGCTGCTGGTAGAGCTGCTCATTTGAGGGGTGTCGCCCTTGAAAAGTACCTGCCTTATGCTGCATCTTACACAGCAGCAATGGCGGCGGCGAACGCTACGCCTCACAAGATTTTCAAATCGCTTGCCTTGAATGAGGAAATTTACGGCGAGATAGCATACGACTCCGCTATGATTTATCGGGACGTATCTCTCTTAGGATACGATTTACTTACCGCGATGAAGATGGCAGTAGACAGAGCTGCATCGCCTTGGATGACGGAATTCTTCCAAGGAATGGTCGGAACATTGACTGCTGGTGGTTCGCTAAAGCTGTACTTCCTCAACCGTGCGGAACACTACATGCGTGAGAACAGAACACGTCTCCACGAGTTCTTGGAATCTCTTGCAATGCTTGCGGAATCATATGTTGTTGTTGCTGTAGCTATGCCACTGTTCCTGATTGTTATGTTGGTAATTATGTTCTGGGTAAGCGGTGCTGGTGCTCAGATGGAAGAAAGCACCCTATTCGCAGTTGTATTACTTGTATTACCGATGATCCACGCGGCATTCGCATTCTTGGTATGGTCATCAAGCGAAGAACAAAAAATGTGAGCAGGAGGTGATTAAGTGGCACGAAAGAAGAAGGAGAAGATAACTGTAGATCTCGACCTTCCAAAAGATGACACCACATTGACCAAGTTATACGCCATTCTTGCGGTTTCAATATTCATTGGTTTAGGATGCTTCGGATTCTGGATAACTAATTCTCATTTTACAACAGCACCTAATGGACAACCACTTTTCGTAAACATGGTATGTGGATACGATATGAACTACATGCCAACCTTTGAGGACAACGAATCATGTCCAATGCTAAAAGATGAAGCAAACGTACTCGTTATGACCCCAGAAGACCCGTGGGTGGATTTCATCTCCTTAGGTCAGATGTTTGATGTTCCAGGTATGGATGAAAACGTGACCAACGTGCGTCCAGCACAACCGATGTCCGGGACTTGTGATGTTGAAACATCGGTGCCTTCGGATTATTCATTCCGAATCATTTCTCCAGAGGGTGAAATCCTTGGTCAATATCAGGGAAATACCTATGCTAATGGAGACAAGTGTGAACTTGAAATAGCGAACATGGAAGCCGGTGAAATGTACCAGATCGTCATCTATTCTGATGAAGAGGTTCTCGAAGCGACTTACAGATTAGAAATGGATTATTATGACGGGGTCCCAGAATACATGAATAACAAATCACAATGGATTGGTCCAGAAGTTAGCGTCGGTCCACTTGATTTGAGGCCAACAATTTTCCTCAATTTCTTTGGCCTTGGTTTCTTCTTTATGTTTTGGCCGGCTTCCTATTATTGGGACCGTGTCAAGGAAAAGACCAACAGAATGGAAGAAAAGTTCCCAGATTTCCTGCGAGACCTTGCTGAATACTGGAAGGGAGGTCTGTCGATGACGGTAGCGGTTCAAACGCTGGCTACGAGTGAATATGGCGCCCTAAACCATGAAGTCAAGAAAATGAGTGATCAATTATCTTGGGGTGTAGCATTTGGAGACGTTATCGAAATGTTTGCCGCGAGAGTTGGAACGCCTCTTGTAAAACGAGCTATATCTCTAATCTCTGAAGCGAATAGGGCGGGTGGTAAGATCTCAGATATCTTAGTGACCGCTGCAAACGACAGTCGTGAAATCAAGTTCCTTGAAGGAGAACGTAAACGTTCAATTGCGTCTTATATTTCGGTTATTTGGACATCCTACGGGGTTTTCCTAGGTGTTATTGTTGTTCTAGCAAAGGTGTTTATCCCTGCTATTGCTGGTTCAAATTCAGATAGTTCTGGAGACGCGGGAGGCGGACAACAACTTGGAAACATGGTTATTAGAAACATTGAACCACTTTTCTTCCTGACTATTTTCTATTACGGTGTAACCATGCAGGCGTTAGGAAATGGTTCGATGGCTGGACTGATGGCTACTGGTAGGTTTACCAGTGGAATGAAACATTCAGGAATGATGATTATCTTAGCAATACTTTGTTTCAACATCATTGTATTCACACCCGACCTGATAGGAATAACGACATTGCCTACCTTACAGCCGGCGGCCGGAACGTTCTCTCCGTGAGTTGATGTATTTGCAAAATGATGAATCAGCGCAAATTCACATTCTTGAAATGCTGACATTATTTTGGTTATTCTTCATGACCGCAGCATTTCTAATCACAGTACATGTTCCAGATTCAAATAGCATTTCTATGGATGCTGAATTGAAATTTGCCGGTGAAGATGCCATTAACTTAGCACTTGCAACACCCTCTTCTGAATACGATTCAAAGTTGGCAGAATATCTTGCAACTGGCCAGCGTGATGAAGCCTGTGAGTTGATTCAAGAGTACATTATCGGTAGCGTAGAAGCAAATTGCTGGTTGTCTATCGACTCCGCGACATTACAGCCTCATGGAGAGGTAGCAACGCCAGGTGACAGTACGGTAAATGCTCACGATATGGTAGCAGTCGATGGGCACCTTTGGACTGTTAGCCTCGACCTTTGGGAGCGTGGTTCATAATGCGTGAAAGTAGAAGAGGAGATGAAGGACAAATGTTGCTTGCAACCGGCGTTGTTCTGATGATGTCTCTTCTTTCGATGGCTATCTTTGGTGTAAAGATGGCTGGAATTTCAATGCCTTTCGATACTGCTGGTGATGATACGATTCAGGCTTCTGCTGACGTTGCTAATTACCTTCCAAGCCTTACTGAGGATAGAGCTGAAATATGGTACAGCGAAGGAGTTTCAGAATATGAAAGCGTTAACAAGTCAATTAATTCTCTCCACGATGATATTCTACATCACGGAGAAATTAGAGGAGTAGAATTGAAACTTCTCAATATCACGGTAACTGAAAGTGATGGAATCGTCACCGTAACCACAGAACTTGGAGCGGCGGATAGAAATTCGATGCTGACAAGAATAATTTCCTTTGATATCGATTTGGATGATTAATGGGTTTTATTCCACTCGTTCCATTCAAGGTCAATCCAGTGCCTCACCTTCCCCAATACGTCTTTCTCAATTGAAGGGTCAATAGTATACCAATCAACAATTTTCGCACGGTCTTTCAATGCTGATTGTATTGCTCTTATTCTCGGTAAAGAATTGATGTATCTCTCTGCATTTCTAAATGAGTAAACCTCTCTTTGTTTGAGGAAACTGATGTGTCTTTCTTCCTCCTCGATGTGCATGACAATTCCTATTGCAATACCACCTGAATTTTTCCACTCCCTAATTATTCGAGAACTTGGTTCGATATGCACTCCTTCTATTATCAGGTCTATTCCCTCTCTTTGAGCCCTTTCTATCGCAGCTAAAACACCGCTCTCAACCGCCTTGCAGGTATCTTGCCAATCCAAAACAGGGTCACCTGAATCTCCTCTGGAAAAAGAAGATCTGTGCAGTGCAGGGTTATTTTCTTCGTCAGCTACTCTCATGGTTTCTCTAATTGCGTCGGTAGAAACGAACCGGATGATTGAATGTTCATTTGCGATGCTAACAGAGGTTGTAGATTTGCCAACTCCAGTGGCTCCTGCAAGCATAATCAGTAGAGGAGGTTTCCTCGTGACCTTAGTTTTGGTCGTGTCGGCTATGCTAATTGTTCGCGCCATTCGCATGTCGATACCGTTCTCTCTAATCAAGACACTTGTCAATCGGAGAGGCTTTGAGGCGGTTCCTACTCGCATCGATTATGACGAGCGAACAGATGTGGATTGCAGGTGAATGGTGCGCTGCTGAAGACGGCGCTACAGCGGATATTATCAATCCAGCAACGGGTGAAGTAATTGCAACAACTCCCAAGGCAACTATTGCTGATGTTGAGAGATGTGTAACTGCCTCAAAGCAGGCTTTACATTCACGAGAATGGGCGTCTATGGACCCAGCACAAAGAGGTAGAGTATTACAGAAAATGGCCGCTACAACCTACGCACACGCAAAATCACTCGCAGCAATAGAGTCTGGGAACAATGGGAAAACATTCAGAGAGGCGCTTAGTGAAATCCGCTACGGTGCTTGGACGTTGGAATATTTTGCTGGGCTGTCAGACAAGATTGAAGGAAGTACCATTCCCGTTCCAGGAAATCGCTTGAATTACACCTTACGCCAACCATTGGGGGTTACAGCACATATTGTGCCTTGGAACTTCCCTCTACAGCTTGCCATTCGCTCAATAGCGCCTGCTCTGGCTGCTGGTTGTACAGTAATTGCAAAACCTGCATCATGGACGCCACTATCTCTTCTCGCTTGGGCTAAGGCCATTGAGGAAGCAGAAACAGGACTTCCTTCTAGTGTGTTACAGGTTATTACTGGCTCTGGTGGATTAATAGGAGACGCTCTTGCTGGGCACAGTGATGTCGATGGAATCGTATTGACCGGTGGAGTTCCTACTGGAAAAGCTGTCATGGCTAAGGCAAGTGAAAATCTAACTCCAGTCACTTTAGAACTTGGTGGAAAAGGAGCTAACATAGTATTCCCAGATGCAAATATTGGCTTCTGTGCGAAAGCCGTGTGTTTTGGAATTTTCATGAATGCAGGTCAGATGTGCTGGGCTGGCTCCAGACTGATTGTTCATGAAGACGTACACGACGAACTCGTTGAGGCAATAGTCGCAGAGATCTCAAAATGGCCCGTAGGCCCTGGCATGGAAGATGGAGTCCGAATGGGAAGTATGGTTCATTCGACACACAGAGATGACGTACTTGAAATGCTAAACAAGGGACTTTCTCAAGGAGGAACCGTCGTCTGTGGTGGTAGTGCAATCGATAGAGAAGGTGCATTCATGGAAGCTACGGTCGTTACCGATGTATCCAGCGACAACCTACTTTTCCAGGAGGAATTATTCGGTCCGGTTTTGGCTGTGACCAAATTTAGCGAAGATTCTGAAGCACTAAAATTAGCTAATGATACACCGTTTGGACTTCTAAACGGCATTTGGACAAACAATCTCTCTCGTGCTCACAAATTCGCAAGAGACCTTCAGTCAGGTATGGTTAGCATCAACGAATACCCAATTACTTTCCCACAAACAGCGTTTACCGGTTGGAAGCAATCAGGAATAGGAATTGAACAATCAAAGGATGCTTTGAACTTCTACACTAAAGTCAAAAACGTCAACGTAAAGCTGTGATTGTATGAACATCTACGAAAAACAAGGCGTTACTGTAATTCAGTTAACTGGAGGCACAGCAAGCCAGTCATTCAGTAGGGAATTTCTTCCAAAAATCAGAGATGCAATTATCCAATCAATGGATTCGAAGGCGGTTGTTATCACAGGAGAAGGAAAATTCTTCTCGGCGGGAGCAGACATTGACGCTTTTCAAAAATCGATTGAAGAGAACGATAGTGTTCAATTGATTAGAGATCTGACGGGTATTCTTCATCCCCTTCTTTTGAAAATGAGAACTTCGAAGACTATTTTCATCGCAGCAGTCAATGGAGCATGCGCAGGTGGAGGGCTCGGCCTTGCACTTGCTTGTGATGCACGAATAGGTACTGAAAACACAAAGATAGCAGCATCATATGCAGGTATTGGGCTTTCTCCTGATGGAGGGACTACCTGGTTATTACCAAGGCTTGTTGGTGAGCAAACCGCACGACGTTTCTTTTTCGAGAATCAAATTTGGGATGCTAAAGAATCCCTAAATTACGGAGCTATTGATGAAATCGTAGACTCTGAATCACTTATTGATAGGGCCATAGAGGTTGCAAACCACTGGTCAAAATGGGGCGACCATACCAAAGAGGCTACTAAACACCTTCTTCTTTCTCAGAACGTGAACGACTTTGAGACTCACATGAAGCATGAACGCACCTTGATTGAAGCAGCAGGCCTTACAGATGAATTCAAACAGGGAGTTGAAAAGTTCCTAAAGAGACGTACAGCCAGATAAGCGATTTTTCGTTTTTATTATTCATTCCATTGCTGCCATAATCTTGCGAATTCAGGCCAGTGTTTTTTTGCAGGGTTATATCTGCCATATCCAAATTGATTATGTGCAAAAACCTTGACTGTTGTATGATTTATTGTTGCTTCTCCAAACCGTAATCCAAACTGCTTTCCGAACGCACCTTGTCTTACTAATGAATTTTCACAGTATAACTCTTCAACCAACTCTATCGCATGGGACCCATTTAGGTGTAGAATTGAGGGTTGAGTTTTGGAAATAATTGATGACATAATTCTTTGATGTTGAATTAAAGCGGGGTCTTCGGTTACTTGCTCAACTATCTTTTTTCTGTTGAGATTTGTAGCATCTCTTGAAAAATAAGGAATGACATCCATAGCAAATGCGTTACGTTCCCAAACACTTCGTTTATCTGTTCCAGTAAAAATGTGTTCAGAATAACCGTGTCCTACCTTGTCAAAATGACCCCAATTAGCAATTCCACTTTTGAAATAATTCAATCTACTATCAAGATATTTGTCAAATGATTGTTCATCGCCACTGTGCATTTTTTTGATTAAATCTATTGCTGGTTTTAATTCTAATTCGTGTGCTGGCTTTCCAACAGCGGGCCATAATGGATTAATCCCCAGCAGACAAACGCAATTCCCTACATCCATTGCTTCAATATCTCCTGTAAATGGGATAGGAGGCATTTCTTCTACTAATCCAGCATTACCCGAACTAGTTAATTTTTGATTTAGACGTTCAGAATCATTTTGATGGTCTCTTCTCATAAATTCGTGAATCAAGGAATACAACTCTTTGTCCATATAGCGTGATTATTTTTTTCCAATTTAATCATTCTGCTATTTCCATTAATTGATAAACCACTGATTCAAAAAATAACCATGCGCGATAAGAAAGTGGTAGTTTTAACCGGTGCTGGAATAAGCGCTGAATCAGGCGTTCGCACATTTAGGGACAATGACGGATTGTGGGAAAATCACAGAATTGAGGACGTAGCAACTCCTGAAGCATGGCAAAAAGATCCAATATTGGTCTGGAGGTTCTATCAAGCAAGAAGAAATCAGTTGTTGGAGGTCGATGAAAATCCCGCCCACATCGCAATAGCAAAACTCGAATCAGAGGTCGATGATTTTACCTTGATAACTCAAAATGTAGACGATTTGCACGAAAGAGGCGGTAGTAAATCTGTAATCCACATGCATGGACAATTGAGAACACTGAGGTGCGAAAATAGTGGCCAAAGCGAAGAGCGCATTGGGAAAGAAGACCTTGGGGATGATTTTGTTTTTTGTAATTGCTGTAGTGATCCATCGCGCATGCGACCAGACATAGTCTGGTTTGGGGAGATTCCGATGTTCATGGAAGAAATCTATGCTGCCATGGAAAATTGTGACGTATTCATTGTTGTAGGTAGTTCAGGGCATGTTTACCCTGCTGCTGGATTAGTTCAAGTTGCAAATCAAGCAGGGTCTCAAACTATTCTTGTTAATTATGAAGTTCCAGTAAATGGCTATCAGTTTGATGAAATTCACGTTGGTAAAGCTGGAGAAATACTTCCAGAATTAGTTGAAGGCTGGATAAATTAATCGCTAAATAAATGCAAATGTGAAAAATTAGCCCTAGGCATCGAATACATGGTTTAGTTTATTTACTACACAACAATTCCCAAGCATGCGTAAATTATCAGTTTACATGCTAGCCTTACTGCTAACCACAATTTCTCTTGCAGGATGTTTGGATTCTGAAGAAGAGGAAACTGCCAGTAGCCCTGTGGGTGAGTGGTATCTTTACGAGGATTTATTGGTCACATTCGAGGAAGATGGAACCGTTATTGTTCACATTGAAGAAGGTATGGTCGGAAGTTGGACAGATAATGGAGATGGAACAATAACCGTAGTCGTGGAAGGCGATGATCCAAGTCCTGACCTACCGTTCTTGGTTGTAGGAAACTGGTTAATCATGTCCGAAGATGGTGGTGATGCCTCTGATTGCACTGTTTGGAGTTCCGAACCACTTGATTTAGAGACCTGGACAGACCAAATTGAATACTTAGAATTACCAGACTTTTGTGTCGATGAAGATACTCAGTTCAATTACTATAATTTCTCAGTTTATGATACGGTTGATGAAACCAGTGCTGGCTTAGGCGACATGTTAGTAGCATATTCTTTCAATGCTGGAGACGTCATAGATTATGATGAGTTCCAAGTACAGATTTTAATCGATGACCCAAGTTCAGGTATGGCGTTTTACCTTTGTGATGACTCATCAGAGAGCGCATGTTACCACACGCACCCTGTTGGCCAAGAAATATCTGTAGGGAATGTAATTTACATTTATGAAGGAAGCGTTGATTTGTGTTCATTTGAAAGCGGTGAATGTGAAATTCAAATTCAGTTCAATAAAGATTCAGAAGGCACCGGAATGGTATTGATGTCTGAAACTCTAACATTACAATCGACATTAGATCTACCAGAATATGTCGGATTCATGGATAATTCATCAGTATACGGGTTTATTGCCGACCCTATCGAAAACTTCTCCAGAAATTACAAAGCCCAAAATGAGAATAATTGCACTTCAACCGAACACGGGGACGACCTAACTGGCGAATGGGAGGACCCATGGTGCATCATAGACTATGGAGCCATGGTTGCTTCAGAGGGAGGTTCAACCTCCTATGAGGACGGGGAGCTATGTTTTGTTGATTCTGCTGGAGAAAGTTATTGTTTCAATATGACAATTTCGAACCGAGTTATGTGGTTCCAAGGAGATATTTTAGGTGGACAGGAAGATAAGTGCGCAGTCTATATTCAAAGTGAATTATTTGTTCCTTCTACCACTTACAACTATTCAGTTGGAGCTTATGATGAAAATGGAGATTATATTCCAATAGACTGGGATGAATTGTTTAACGACCCTGCCTATCAAACCTGGGAGTCGGAGAGGATGGATGCATACAATGCAGAATCTTCCAATGCCCCAGAATGGTGTACTGATCCTATCATGGGATGGCTTCACTGGGCAAGCCAGTCTGCAGAGTAAGGTCGTTATTCAAATAGAATTAGACTCGCCTGCGGAGTTTTTCCATGAACTCGTCGGCTAAACCAAGTGCGTCTAGCGCTTCATCGGTTCTGCCCGCCTTGATTGCCTCAGCCGCAATGCCAATCGCTTCTTCAGTGCCACTTCTGTCAGGATCATCGAATTTGATTCCGCTAGCCTCGCACTGGTTTCTTAGGGTAGTCCACTCTTCTTTTACGTAATCAAGAAGTTCTGCTGCTTCACTTGTAGCCTTTCCTTCTGAATCCAGATCCTTGGTAAGGCGTTCAAGGAGGACCGCTGCGTGGGTCCATTGAAGTTCATCAGAAGCTTCCTCGATTTCTTTCAATCTTCCATCCCAGTCTTTTGCGTCTTCACGATCTTGCCAACGAGAAATCAGGTGGACTTTTTGCCTTAGCGCTCTTCTTACATCATCCATTGCTTCTCTTTCTGCAATGATTTCTCTGACAACCCCGTCAGCCAATCCTTTGGCTTGTCCGTGGTCCCCATTGTCGAGTGCAGAATGCGCTCTTGACATTCTTTCTTCCAAGTCTTCCTTGTTGATTCCCTCTGCAGCTTTGAGTTGCTTCGTTGCTTCCTTTATTGCCTCAGCAGCAATCTGGATAGCATCGTCGGATGCATCTAATTGAGTTGGAATGACCATTGCGAATTCATATGCCTTCTTTGGATTCTCTGAATGTAATTTTTTCCTTGCGTCTTGCAATATGTCGTGCAGATTTTCGTGTCCGTGTTTTGAGTTTGAAAGAAGTGCTGAAGCCTCTCGGATTGCTTCTTCAGCCTTTTCCCACCACTCAATAACTTCCATCGCCCGCTTCTTTGCTTGACGGAATAGAGATTCACCTTCTCTGAGACTTCCTAGTTCTACCTCTCGTTGGCCCATGTCCCAAGCTTTGCGTGGGCGTTTAACGGTTGGAGCAATGCTTTCTGCGTTTTCAACCGATTGAAGAGAATCATTCTTGATAATCTCAACGTCGTCTGCAAGCGATAGACTTCTTTCGATATCATCATCGGCTTCATCTAGTAATTTCATTCCCCAGGTTGGGTCTCTGTGGCCTTCTTCTCTTGCAGTCATTACCAAACTTGCCGCTTGGTCTACAGCGGAACCTTGACTCTTGAGTCGTAGTATTCTAGTCTCCAATTTATTCAGTCTAACATCGAATTCTTTTCTCAATCCTCGATTTTCATCGTTGCCAAACCAGTCAAGACCCACCGTCAATAACCCGAGGCCGATTGTTCCGATTTGAATCTGAAAGCTAATCGTTGAGGTATCAGCAGTTGCTAGTAAAGATCCGGCTAATACACAACCAAGGAATCCCATAATCGCACGGAACTTCATTACTGCAATGTCTCCTGAGAGAATAGTTCTGCTTATTTTTAGCAATGCAACGCCTATGGCTATGATTATGACAGAACCAACGATTTCGGAGTTATTTCCTTCAATTTGACTAAATCCGATAATCAAAAGAGGTAGC
>JAPOHM010000095.1 GCA_029979405.1 Methanobacteriota archaeon | reverse complement strand
GATTCACGTACAGGAACATTTGGTTTCAAACATTATGGGTAAACACAGACAAGGTGGTCAATCAGCTCAGAGATTCGAGAGATTGATCGAAGAGGCAGCGCACAATTTCTTCAAGAGGGCTACAGAACATGCCTGTTCATATTGGCTACCTGAACTTGAGAACATCCAAGCGATCATTATCGGTGGCCCAGGTGCAACAAAGGATTTCGTTGTAAAGAATGAGTATTTCCATCATGAAGTCACAAAAAAGATTGCTGGGACCACATTTGATGTAGGATATTCAAATGAAAGTGGCGTAAGAGAATTGGTGGACAACGCAGGGTCTTTGATGGGCGAGATTGAACTCGACGCAGAGAGGCAATCAGTTACAGAATTCCTTGAAGAATTGGTAAAAACCAACCCTAAGGCAACTTATGGTGAAATGATGATTAGGCAAGCACTCGACCAGGGTGCGGTTTCAAAATTGCTGATAAGTGAAGGATTGAAAAAGAATGTTGTAAAAATCTTATGTCAATCTTGTTCGAACGAATGGTCTGCAAGTGTCGGCAGAATGGAAGAACTTCCCGCATGCCCGCAATGTAAGTCCGATGGAGATTCGCTGAAGGAAAAATCTTCGATATCTCTCATAGACGAGTTATCCATGATGGCCGCGAAGGGTCGTGCAGAAGTGAAATTCATTTCAGTCGATTCTGAAGAAGGTGCTCAATTGAAATCCGGGTTTGGTGGTTTAGCCGCCGTACTTCGATATCCGATTATGTGAGGTGGTAGTTTGAAATTACTGAAACAGATTGTAGAGCAATCAATTGAGTTGGCAATTGCTGACTTAGGTGTATCTGACAACTGGAAATCTGCATTAGGCCCGAGCAGAGAAAAGGAACAAGCAGACATCACACTTCCATGCTTTGTTATTGC
Source organism: Methanobacteriota archaeon (assembly GCA_029979405.1). Next base: position 4,882 of record JAPOHM010000095.1, on the reverse strand, counting down.
AAAAGAACTGAAGCGCAATCCTGTCGAAATAGCTCAAGAATTAGCGGCTAAAATCTCAGGGAAGTTTGAGGTTTCTTCAGTTGGTGGTTATTTGAATTTTAAAGCCGACCCAGAATGGTTGGTTGATTTAGTATTAAGTCATGAAAATAAACAAAATGGCCAAAAAATACTGATTGAACATACAAGTGCTAATCCAAATGGTCCATTTCACGTCGGAAGAGCGAGAAATGCAATACTAGGTGACACTCTAGTTCGTTTGCATAGATTATATGGTAATGATGTAAGAGCAGAATATTATGTTGATGATATGGGTAAACAAGTCGCAGTATTGGCATGGGCACTTGAAAACCTATCAAAAGAACAGGTAGAAGAGGTTCTATCAGATAGAGATGGAGTTAATCAGAGATGGTCAGGAAAGCCAGACCACGAAACAGTAAGGTGGTACCAGGCAGCACAAGCTCTGAGATCTGAAACTAATCCAGAGATTGAGTCCGCAATCTCAAAGTTAGTTCATGATTCTGAAAATGGAGATGATTCCGTTCTGAAATCATTTGAAGACGCATATCAACCAGTTCTCGACGGGATGTTAGAAACATTAGGAAGATTAGGTATTTCATTTGACACCTTTACCAAAGAGTCAAAATTTGTTGTAGATGGTTCTGTCTCCAAGGTAATGGACGAATTGGCAGAATTGGAAATCAATGGTGTTGCGGATAATGGTGCAAACTACCTTGATTTAGGGCAAAGAGGTCTAAAAGGTAAAACAGAATTCTTCTATAGAAGAGGAGATGGGTCTTCACTTTATGCTACAAGAGATATTGCTTATCACATTTGGAAATGGTCTCAAAGTGATAATTTAGTAAACGTTCTCGGAGAAGATCACAAGTTACAGGCTAAACAGGTTGGTTTGACTTTGACAGAACTCGGATATGGCGTGCCAGATGTATTATTCTACGCTTTCATCAAATTACCAGAGGGTAAAATGAGGACGAGGAAAGGAAATGTTGTATTCATGGACGATCTACTGGAAGAAGCGCAATTCCACGCTGCAGAGGTTGTTAGAGAATTAAGAGATGATTTGTCGGATGAAAAAGTCAACCATATTGCCGAGGCTGTCGGTGTTTCAGCAGTTCGATTTAATATCACAAAAGTCAGTCCAGATAAAGGATTTACATTCCGTTGGGATGAAGCACTTTCTTTTGAAGGAGGAAGTGCTCCTTTCGTGATGTATTCGCATACAAGAGCGTGTTCAATTGCTAAGAAAATTGGTAAATCAGCGGATTTTACCTCTAGAGATTTTATTCCTGAATCTGTATATGAACTATCAAGAACAATGGCTGTTTTTGGTGATAAGTTAGAACAATCTGTAACCGAAAACAAACCTCACATTTTCACCCTGTACCTCTTAGAATTAGCAACTTCGTACAACGCTTTCTATCGAGATTGCCACATAATTTCATCAGACGGTTTGAATGAATTTTATTATGCGATAAGTGAAAAAGCTAGACTATTGATGAAGTCAGGTATGGAAGGAGTGGGTGTCATTCCTCTGGAAGAGATGTGAAGGGGTCTTCAGGTATCCTTCCAGCAGCCTCTATCTCTGCTCCGATATTATTCAATTCAGTAAATGCTTCTTCGATGGATTCAGTCTGCTTCAAGAATCTTGTAGGTGGCCACCCTAAGTCAATTTTACCTGGCTCGTGAGTAGACTCTTCAATCCATGCCTCGCAGGATTTTCCTGAACATAGTGCAGACATGCTATCCAGGTCAACCCAGAACGTCCTCCGCTTGCACACTGGGCAATCCCTGCAGTGCATCGTCGCCAAGACCGTCATCGCTTCTTCTCCGACGACATCTATTTCCCAAATTACAATGTCAGACCGCTGTAATTTCATCAAATGGGATTTTTTGGTAAATTCTCTCAAAACTTTCCAAGCGGTTTCTTCTGACGAAAACATACCCAGACCAATTGTGCTACCTTCTTCCTCGGTAACCGACGGAACGAATACCCTTTGTGTGTCCGTCATAGTAATCCGGCTGTGGTTTTAGTCCTTCAACCCCTCGTCCAAACATGCTCTACAATGGCTAATCCACCATCTCTGGGTAAAGGTGCATTTGGTTTTTCTACACGGATTTTGATTTCCCTAACCAATAAATTTGTAGCAATTTCATTGCAAATATTGCTACATAGTGTTTCCATTAAGTTAACTGGAGGAGAGTTTACGACTACACTATGAACCGCATTTTGCAAATCAGCGTAATTCAATGTATTGTCAAGAATATCATTGATGTCATCATTTTCAAGTTCGGCCCAAATTGAAAAAACAAACGGCTGTGCTTCTGATTTTTCGAAATCATAAGCTCCATGGGCTGCAATGACCTGATATTTTTCTAGGCCAACAATTGTGACCATATTCAAACCTCTTCTCTTTCGTGGACCCAAATCAAATGGTATCCAAATTGGGTTTTGACTGGCCCAGTGACCGTTTTTAGATCCGTATTCCAGACAGCTTCTTCAAATTCTCTAACCATCTGACCTTTTCTAAACCAGCCTAAGTCTCCACCTTTTTGGCTTGAAGGGCAATCAGATTTTTTTCGTGCAACTTTTTGGAAGTCTTTGAGTTTCTTGATATTAGTAGCCAGTTGCGTAGCTTCTCCTTTACTCTTAACAAGAATATGGCTCGCATGTGCGCTGGGGTTCACCATAACAGTCGCCTCAGGCATCGTTGGACCATGCTAAGTATTTGACATAATTGCCATAAATTGTGACGGAGATTCCAAGACTTTCTTCATTGAACCTTTCCATTGTATCAAGATAGGTGTGATATTCCCATGAACCGCTACCATAGCATACTGCTGCCCTACCGTTGCTGTTACTGTTTAAGTTGTAAACAAACGGGCAGTGGTCGGAATTGCAAGGCATTCCATCAGGGTCGCCCTTTTTGCCATCATATAGTCCGAGATTAATCTTGTATTTTGAAGCCATTTCTGGATTTGCCTGTTTGTATTTTTTAGTTAGGTTTGAGATGTGCTCGTAATCAACTGGGTGGTTTGTGAAAAGGGTTACTGAATTCGAACGAGTTTGGTCTATGTCTACATGGTTCATGTCAAGATTCACATAAAGACGGAGGTTTTCAGACAACTCTTCGTTCATTTCCTCTACGTATGCATTAGAACCCCACAATCCTTCTTCTTCGCCACCCCAGGTGCAGAATCTTACAGTTCTTTCAGGTTCACCCTGTTCCTTGATTAGATCAGAGAACATCGTTGCCATTTCAAGAACAGAAGCAGTCCCTGATGTGTCATCTACCGCTCCAGCTCCATGGTAAACTGTATCGTGGTGACCTCCAACAATTATGACTTCTGGAGATTTACCGTAGTAGGTTCCACATGGAACCCTAATTGTAAGCTCTTGGTCGTTAGTTACATCCATGACCATCTCGATTCTATTATCATCAGAGCCATTTATCATTACCGACTCGAGAATTTCTCCCGCATCTTTACTCATTGCAATGAATGCCATTTGTGAAGGAATACTCCCGCCATTAGCTTCTCTCATAGCTTCGATGCTTGTTCCTTTGAAAATAGGAACGCAATCGTTACCTTCAATTTTACCACAATTGTAGTCTTTATTTACCCTGATAATAGACGCAAGTCCATTTTCTATAGCACGAGTCATTATTCCAGTATTTCCTGAAATTGAGCCACCGCCTACGACATATCCGATTTTACCTTCTGCCGAAGCCCAAAGTGCGTCATCTGTTCCATCTCCTAAATGGACTACCTCCATGTTATCTGCAAACGTAAATGATGACCTACCACTGAAACCTTGAATGACGTAATCACTCCTGTGAATGAAGGTTGAAATTTGTGCGTCATCTGCGGGACTGCATGGTACAATTCCAAGGTTTCCAATCGTTCCCGCCTCACAAACTCGAAGGCTTGGCTCGCTATTGATGCTGTGCATCGGAACTTCGTATGTGTGCAGAGTTGCTTGGTACCCCAATTCTTCAAACAAATCCGCAATATATTCGGCAGCGGCCTGCTCCTCAGCAGAACCACTCATTCGACCTTCCCATACCGGGTGCCCTAAGTCTACCAAATCCTGCGCGTATCCTCTAACTCTGTCTTGATTAAATTCAACTGAGGCACCGTATTCTACTGGTTCCTCTTCCAAAAATATGTAAAGTAAAGTCGAGGAAAGGAAGATAAGAGAAAGCGTTACTGCTAAGATGACTTTGTTCTGAAGAAATGAAAGATTACCTCTTCCAATTCCCGCATCATTCCAATTTTCAACAACCTCTGCAGACAAAATTTCTTCATCAGCCATCAGATTTCATCTCCTGTCCACCGCTTGGTAAGTTGGTTGTCTATACCGAGGTGGTCAAGTACTCGTGATACTACAAAGTCAATTAAATCATCCATTGTTTGTGGATGATTGTAAAATCCTGGAGATGCTGGAATTACGATGGTTCCCCAGTTCGACAATTTTGCCATATTCTCGAGGTGAACAGTTGCGTAGGGGGCTTCTCTTGGAACGATAATCAGCTTACGTCGCTCTTTCATAGCGACAATTGCTGACCTGGTTGCAAGATTATCTCCAATCCCTGCTGCTAATTTTCCTAATGTGGAACCGCTACATGGGCAGATCACAACTGCGTCTATTGAAGCAGACCCTGATGCTGATTTTGCCCCTACGTTGTCATTGTTTTCGAGAATTGCTCCTGATTCCTCAGCAAGTTGCTCCGGCGTCATTCCGTTGCACTCGTGTGCGAGAGTAAGTTTTCCTGATTCCGTAATTACGAGACGTGCCCTTTCTCCAAGGATGTGTGCTAATCGGACTCCATAGATGGCACCCGATGCACCTGAAATAGCCAATACG
>JAPOHM010000231.1 GCA_029979405.1 Methanobacteriota archaeon | reverse complement strand
TAGTATTCGATGTACACGAGGACACTTTTGGACGCTCTGACCACGTTACTTTCAGAGAATTGGGTGCTCAAACAATCTTCCATCTTGGAGCTTATGACGAAGATTACTCAGCATATCACTCACCTTCTGACACACTGGATAACATGGTGTCAGAAGTAGGCGGCCAAGAGGAACTAGAGAAGAGCATTCAGTTCGTATTATGGGCTGCTATGCTTGAGTTCATTATCGCTGATGCAACTCCTGAAATCAGGAACCTGAATGAACTGTGATCTTATGGTTGATGCTCTTGGAGAGTTATTCGCTGCAGCAGGTAGTTCCATCGCCGAGGAAAGCGAGTTTCTAAATGAAAAAAGTAAGAACAAAACCGTTCTCTTTCGAATTCTTTCTTACATAATCCCGATGTCAATTCTCACTGGAATTTATTTTTGGGTAATCAGCAATTAGCTTTCAGTAATTTTATTCCAAACCGAACTAATTTCCAGATCATTATTGACCCAGTCAGCAATTTCAGCTTTCTTTTTCCGCGATTTTAGCATTGAAAATTTTGAAAGATAATCAAACTTGATTTCGATGTTGACAGATACTCCTGACTTGGTTTTAATTTTGTTCTTTATCGATAAAATTTCATCTAGGTCTGATAAGAAATGGTCTCTACGATAGTCGTGACATGTCGTGAAAATCCAACTTGCTATGAATTTAGTTTCTCCAACAAAATATTCCAACAAATAACCTTGGCTTGGACTAGAGTGGTCTCCACCACCTCTGTAAAAAGTGGTTGCCTTTATTCGATGTTCAGAGGATACTTCTTTGAATTTTACAAAGTTGAAAGTCTCGTGCTTCCAATTATACTCTGTCAAGAATCGACCATCAGGAGTTAAACCATCGCCCCTTCCGCTTCTGTAAGCCCCACCTTCTCTGTTTGCAAGGCTCATATCATCACCTGAATATTGGGATGGGGTGCTAGCAACCATCATCACAAGGGTCGGGATACCCAAACAACAAACTGCTCCAATCCATCCATCAGGTTGAGATACCAGTACAATTGCAAAGATTATGGCTGGGATGAATAACAGTCCTGCGAAAATGCGGAAGTTGTTACTAAAGTCAAAATTAGATTGTATCTCATCAGAGGTAACTGTTCCATTCTTACCGCCGCTTCCGATTACATCATCTGCAACTGCATCATTATCCATTACTTCATTTGCGAATTTTACCGCTTCGTGGAGGTAGTCTGCATCGAAGAATGTCTCGTATTCGCCACTTCCTGGAAAAATGTAGTTCCTATCGGTTCTTAGGCCCACGATGTGTTTGCCGTTCCAATCGATTCCAGCACTACATTCTGGACACTCAAAAACATTTGAATCGCCCCTCGGCAGTAGTATAGGGTCGCCACAGGATGGACAGACCACTTCGAAATCTTCCATTGAGTGACTTTTCAAAAAATGTACCAAATAATATTGTCGCCTACACAAAAAATTATTCTTCACAGTCTGAATTCAGTATTTTTGATTCGATGTAATTCTCTCTTGTTTCGATTAAGTTTCTTAGAACCAATCCATGGTATACCTTGAGTTGTTTTGAGCGCACTAGCTCATTGGCTGATTCTTCAATAGAGCCTAATTTATCCAAATCGTCTGTTGATTCAATGTCTGCGATTAACTCATTGAAAATTTGCCGTCGTGAAATGAAAAGTCCAACGTAAATAGGAACCAGAAGAAGCAGAATCACCAACTCCTCGAAGACGATATCCAACAGTCCTGATAGAGAGATCTCAAGTGCATCATCAGTATAACCGTTGTAAAATGTCAACCCTCCTCCGTAGAAAATGCCTGTATCAACACCAAAATACATCAAATGCGGATTGCTATTTTTATCAAGATGGTCAGAACCTCTGTCAAGTTCTACATCATCTGGCCATCCGTCGCCATCACTATCCTCATCAAGTGCATCGGGAGAGCCATCGCCGTCATAGTCTGGTGGAGTCAAGGTTTCATCTAACCAATTGTAATTTTCACCAGTAATCCTAGATGCCTCAATTT
>JAPOHM010000145.1 GCA_029979405.1 Methanobacteriota archaeon | reverse complement strand
GCTCGTCTTGTATCTACATCATCACTGGTTAATCTAGAATAATAAGCTTCTATCAAATTGTTTTGCTCTTCATTTGGAATGTGGTCTCGATATAAATCGAAAGCATCAGGGAAAATGTGACTTGCCCCGTCCTGATAGAACCAGTGGAGCTCGCTTTTGCGACACATGAAAATTCCTCTAAGTGTCAGACTCAGAACTCGCTCTGGATGATTCTGAGCATAAATCAAAGATAGTGTTGAACCCCATGAACCGCCGAAAACATGCCATTCATCAATACCGAAATTTTCTCTGAGTAATTCCATGTCTGAGACTGATGCTTGCGTATTATTATCTTCCAGTTCTGCATACGGAGTCGATTTTCCACAACCTCTCTGATCAAATTGTATAATGTCAAATTTTTCTGGATTGAAATACCTCCTATATGATGGCTGGCTCCCACCACCTGGACCGCCGTGAATTACGATAACTGGAATTCCATTAGGATTTCCAGCTCTTTCCCAATGAATTGTGTGTAATGATGAAACCTCCAAAAACCCACTAGAATAAGGCTCGATTTTTGGATATAACACATCGTCTATTGAATCTGATGAGATTTGCATGAACCTCGCAGATATCCAAAGGACATGTTACTTTCTATTTTGGGAGATGTTTATCGAGGTTGGATTTTTCGGGTAAACATGGGTAAAAGAAAGGCCACTGATGTTTTTTCGGATTGGGCTAAAATTGGCAAAGACGAGGGCATGGAAAGAGGCCACGGGCCATCTGTTTCAGCGATGCTCGAACTTGCTTTACCGAAACTCCCAGATGGCTTCACAGCAATCGACATCGGTTGTGGAAACGGCTGGGTTGTAAGACTCCTTTCCGAGATGGGCGCCTCGCATGCAGAAGGGGTTGATGGAGCGGTTGAAATGATAAAAAAAGCCAAAGAAATTGACTCAGAAGGGGTTTATTCTCTTGCAACCCTTCCTGATTGGCAACCTGATAAAAAATTCGATTTCGTTCATACAATGGAATTTTTGTATTACCTAAATGAGCCAGAAAATTTCCTCAAATTAGTAAGAGAAGACTGGATGAATGAGGGCGGTGTATTTGTAGCGGGAGTTGACCATTATCTCGAAAATGAAGACTCTCTAACATGGCCCGAACACGTCGGAGTACACATGACTACTTACTCGATTGAACAATGGAGGAATCACATGGAAAATGCTGGATTCTCTGATGTTGAATTACACCAAGTGGCAAGTAATGAGAAATTTGTTGGGACTTTAGTCATGCTTGGCCGAGTTGATGCCCTTCAGGCCCACACAACTTGATATTGCCATTGAAGAATGGACATTGGTTACAGGTTTCAACCTCCTCTGCAGGAAGCCTTTCTGGAGGAGCGGAATTCTCGCTTGTTGCAGAAATTTCTCCAATCCAATTGACGAGGTCTTGTAAGTCATTCAGTGCTGTTCGATATTCGTCGTCGCGCATTCTAATCATTCTTCCCGATGCTGCAACATGTATAGCTGGTGGAAGAATCGTTCTTCTTTGGCTTGGCGATTTTTTTGATTCTGATTCTTCAAGGGCCATGCAATAAAGAGCTAGCTGGAGTCTATGTTTCCTGACAATATCTTCCTCGGCAGGAGTTTCAGCATAGGGGCTATCTTCGTTTCTTATCTTTTGTAGTCTATGCCCCATATCGGCATCCTCAGAATTGAAAGATTCAAGACAACCTGTAGTTTTCGAATCTACTACTTGTAAATACTTGGTACCATCTTGATTTTCAAGAGCCAGAACCAAATCGATCCTTCCATTGAATATCGTCTCTATCGTCTGGATATCAGAGACTTTCAAGTCACCTTTTGGAGTCCATACGTGTCTCGAAAGCCCTTCTGGAGAATTTGTTATCGACAGATAAAATGGTAATTCAGTTCGTAGTCCTTCAACCTTGAATCCATCAAATTCCTTCCCTAAAGTCAGTAATCCGAGATTTCCATTCCTTGTAATCTCGCCTAATTTATGCAGTCTTTGTTTTGTATTCGCAAGTATTTCTTGGTCCGTAATCGTGCTTTGAGCTAATACTTCCGAGAGTACTTTCTCATCACTGAGTTTATCTTCCTGTTTGGAGACCCATGTGGAATCTAAGTCGCTCGCATTTGAACCGGGATTTGGTAAACCTATCTCTAAGAGACGATGGAATAGCGAGCCAAACTCAGTTGCTTTTGGCCAATTAGAATTCGCCTCGCCAGAAGGAATGAAATCAAATCTCTCCGAGTTCCAATTTGATATCGATGATAACCAATATCGTCTTCTGCACGACCACGTATTATCTAATGAGTGTGAAGCGAGTGGAAGTGAAAAATTGCTATTCTGTACGCTGTATTCTTTTGGAACCTCTTCTACATTTTGAACGGATTCATATCTTGCTCTCCACTTGTCGACAATAGAAATTGTTTCACTTGTTTCAAAACATTCTGGCTGATGGAAAATTGAAATCGATTGAACAGAATTTGAACTGAGGTATGAATTTTGATAAAGTTCACCCGGATTGAGTGTTAGGGTTTGGTTCGTTTGTTCTATGCCTTCGTTTGACCAAGGACATCCCTCATTTCCAGCTTGGATGCTTGAATATGCCAAACCATCGAGGAACATTGTGCCCATCGTTTGTCGCCCATCACCACGTCTGATCTCAACCGCTCCAGATGAGTCTGTCTTGGTCTTTTCAGGAATGCCTCCTGCGATTATCAATCTCTTTTCAGCTCTCGTCAAAGACACGTAGAATTGACGTCTTCTTTCCGCTAGTTGCTGGCCATTGTCAAACATACTTGCAAGAGTCCATGAGCCACTTTCTGGCTTTTCATCTCCCTTCCAGGGGTGTATTCTACCGGCTACGATATTTGGGGTAACAAGGACATTTTCATTCGATGCAAACGATGAATCCCGAGTTCCTGTTGAAAACAAGTCATATAGCACTACAATCGGCGATTGTAACCCTTTAGAACTGTGAATTGTTAAAATCTCTACAGCGCCACTTGTGCTTGGAGAACTACTCTTAGGGCCGTCATTTTCAAGCTCTATCAGTCGCTTTAGTCTATTACAAATTATTGCAGGATCATTTCCAACAAGTTTTGAGATTTGGTCAAATAAATTCAGCCAATTTTCAACATCCTGTCGATCTCCTTCTTTTGGATAGAAATAGAGTAAATCGGAATAATCGACTATAGTATCAATCGCCTTTCTAATATTTCCTCGCTCAGATAATTGTTTTACTTTAGTCAGAAGAATTCTGATACTTTCAGTAGGGCTGTTTTCAATCAACAAATCTAGTTGGTTTGCCTCTTTATCTGAAATAAAATTAGATATTTCTTCATCTGTTAACCCTACAATTACAGAACGAGCGATTCCTAAAGATGCTACACGATTGAATGGGTTGATAAGAAGTTCAAGCATTGACATTAGCGGTTTTATCACTGGCCTGTGCAAAAGCAATCCTTGCTTGTCTGCCATTGCAGGCACTCCATACTTCTCCAACGCTTTTACTAGTAGTGGAATTCGTTTTCTTGATGCTACAAGAATCATAACATCCTCAGGTCTGAAAATGGAATCAGGTTCTGAGACATCAATCCACGATTTATTCTCAGAATCAAATACTCTTGCAGATGATTTATTCAGTAGTGCAGATAGGCGCTGTGCCAGTAAATCAGCACATAGTTCAATATCTTTTGAACCTTGATGTATGAACGGATTTTTTGGTATTTGAGGATTCAAATCCAAATCCAGTTCGCTGGTTCTTGCCGGAAGTATCCATTCGAGTTTCCCATCACCGGTTTCAGGCTTACCTGCTAACAGATTCTGTGCTTCAGCGTGCCATGGCCCGGGTAGTGTGTGATGTCTTTCATCGAAGGTGTCTTGGAAAATATTGTTCATAGTTTCCAATAATCTTGGTGATGTTCTGTAGTTTGTTGACATCTCAATATGCCCTTCTGCCCTTCTAGCTTCTGATTGTGAGGATAAATTATGGTCGAAATCATCGAGTTTATGTGAAATCCATTCCTCTCTCTTTGAATCTTCAGATGCTATGTCTTTGGCTGATTCAAAGGTGGAAGTGCTTCCACCTTTTCCTGGAATCGGTCTAGGGTCGCGAGAAAAACCTGATTTTCTCAATATATTCATTCTGTTTTCCATTAGCAATTCTTCAGAATTAATGCGGCGTATGTAATCAACAGCTCTTCTCATAACTGTGACCTCTGCTTGTCTGAATCGGTAAATCGACTGTTTCATGCCTCCAACAATACATATCGTTGGATCCAAATCTCCT
>JAPOHM010000165.1 GCA_029979405.1 Methanobacteriota archaeon | reverse complement strand
TTGGAGTTTTGTGAAGTAATTGTAGGGGAAATGTGAGGTACAAACCAATCGATGTATGACCCATCATCAAAATGAAGCATACCCCAATACCACGGAGGAGAAGGAGCTTGGACACAAACCTTCTGAAAATATGCTGTACCGTTTACACTTTTACCAGCAATTTTTCCATTACATTTTGTTCCATGTAGTCGAGAAATTCCATAACCCATTCCCAATCCGTATTCTGCTTGTGCTACTTTTAGGCTAGACATTGCTTTGTTCCACGGAGTCATACTGAGGTCAAAATCACCGATTTCTGATTCCAATCTGACCCAGAATCTATCCTCGTTTGGTGTGAGCCCCATAGAAAATTCTCTTTCAGTATCTGTTGCAACAATGCCTCCCTTTTTGTGTGGCCACTTTGGATGGTTTTCAGCAAGTACAATAATTCTCGATTCCTCTAAGACTAATGGTTCTAACATCGTTTTTCCATCATACCACCAAGCTGCTACCATGCCATCCATGGCAATTGCACCATCTTCATCAAATCCAGGCCTTCCTTTCGGTTTCCACGGATATCCATTCACTTCCACAAGAGGGTTATCTTTCGTTGACCAAAGTACCATTAATTGCTTTCCAGCGGGATTTCCGTTTTCGTCATCGAGCATAACCAACCACCACCACCAGTCCCAAGTTAAGTGGTGGATTGGAGGTAAGTTTTGCAACCTCCAAAGGCTTGACAAATCACCCTCGAAGCGCTCGATGTCGATCACTAATCTACCTCCTTACCTTTGAATATAGTTTGACCAATATACCATGCCATGACACCTTGGAAGATTAATACTAAGGTGGATGTCAACATCGAAGCCCAATTAGATAATCCTAATCCGGGATTTGCAGAGAATCCGCTGAGTGGTTCTGCTCCGGGCAAAGGCTCATAGACAATTTCTCCGGTGAAGAAAATCGGTGCATCATAAACATGACCTCCTCCCCAAAGACCCTTCTCTATCAGAAGGAAGTTATCAGGCCAAAATATTAGAGTTCCCGCATCAACTATCGTTAATCCCCATCCTATTATAGAGAAATAACGAATTGCAGATTCACCTCCGCTAAAAATCGAAATAAATGCCATACCTAATTCCCAAGTAGCAAAAATTAGAGCTAAGATCACTCCATTTTTCCATAGAATCCCAAAGCCACAAAAGATGACACCATAAACCAAAGATACGAGCATTGCGGAGAATGCAATGGACATCCAAACGCCGAGGTCTGACCATCTGAATACACCTTCAGAAGGACCAAAAATTCCCGTGACTAAACTTAGGAATAAGCACAATCCAATTATGTATGGCCACGTGATTCCGATATATCCTATCATTCGATAAAGCAAAACCTCTCCTCTTGAAATTGGCTTTGCCAACATGTAATGTATTGTGCCATCAGTCATTTCATCTCGAATCAATCCTGTTGCTAAGAATAAGGGTAGAAATATTCCGAGAAGATATACGATTCCAAATTTGCCGATACCTAAGATGAAAGCTCTATGGCTTGCTTCTTTGCCATACTTATCCTCATCAGGATCTTCATCAACCCCGGTGTCGGCATCTATCAAGAATGTACTATTTGCTGGGTCGATTAGAATCCTTATGTCGCACTCAACGCCGTTTCCATTGGTGTCCCTTTGAGATGGAGTATCTTTAATCTCGCAATCTCCATCATCGTCAGAGCCTAATGAATTCTCACCTATGCTTATGCCTTCCCAGTCAAAATCATCTTCATTTATCCATTTTTCAGGGGGGTCTGGTTGAACCCCTACTGGAAATGAGTCGGCAGACATTGGGTTTGTCCCGTAGAGTATTTCTTGTCCATTGGGATAGCCATCACCGTCATCATCAAAGGAATCTCTGTCATTATCAATCGCTTCGAATTCTGAGTTCATCCCGTCGATGTAGAACAAAAGCATCAGCATAATTGTGAGAGTTGCGGAAGCAAGAATAACCCAAGTGGAAATCCTTTGACGGTATTGTCGCATGGTGAATTCGGCTATTGCAGTTGATTTTCTATCCAATCTAGACCAGATAGTGTCCATTTTTGAGGTCATAAGTAACCTCCTGTTAGATATGTGAGAATCGACTTTAAGTCATCATCAGGATTATCAATCCCAGTGACATTGAATCCACTATTTACAATCAAATTTGGTAATTTTTTGTGAACATCACCTAGATTGTTAGTTTCTAATATTAGGGCACTATTTTCTTGAAAGCTCATACCAGTAATCTGTTCAATTCCAATTACATGCTTTGCGACATCCCTTGGATTTTCACATTTCAAAACGATTTTATGAGGGTGTTGGTCAAGCATTTCTCTGATAGCATGTGAATTACCTAAAGCTAATATTCTCCCTCTGTGTAATATGACAATTTGTTCAGTTATTCTCTCAATTTCTCCAAGAATATGACTGGATACCAATACTGTACGCCCCATTGCACCAAGTTCCTTAATCACGTTCATGATTGTTGTACGAGCTAAAGGATCGCAACCCTGCAATGGCTCATCAAGGATAATTAGTTCTGGGTCGTTAACCAATGCATGTGCGATTTTGACTCTTTGACGCATACCTTTGGAATATTGTCCAATTTGTTTGTGCATTACGTCATCCAATGATACAAATTTCAGAACTCTTGTTGCCTCTTTTTCGGCTTCTTCTCTCGTCAATCCGTGTAGTCGTGCAAAGGTCGTTACAAAATCAAAAGCTGTCATCCAATCATGTAATTTCTCATGTTCAGGTACGAAACCCACCCTCGAGTATGGGGCTGTGTTTTTCCAGGGGTCTTCTCCGAACAACCTAATTGCTCCTGAACTCGGTCTTATTTTGCCCATCATCAGTTTGAAAAGAGTAGATTTACCAGCACCATTCATTCCTAATATGCCAGTAACTCCTCCTGATAATCCAAGTGAAATGCTGGTCACTGCGTTAATTCTGCCGTATGATTTTGAGACCCTGTCGAACATTACAACTGGAGTATTTTGTACAGGAGTCCACTCTTGTGTGACCGCTTTTCCCTCTTGGGTCATGTCAGGTATCATTCACGTGTCACCTCCATCGAACTCACCCTATTTGCCAATAAGTATAGTGCGATACCATTGACTAGAACAACAGATATCAAACTCCACGCCCAGGGGTGAGAGTATGTTGGATCGATTCCAAGTAGTTCTTGACTTACATGACATATAGAATCGAATGGTGAGATGACATACAATATCGAGTTGTCAAAGAGGCTATCAATTATCGAAGCCACCGATTTAGTTCCCATCAATATCGCGATTAATCCAATAGCTGGGAAAAATTTACCTCGAGATATGCTAGACAATGATAGGCCGATTGCTGTATATGTGAATGATAACATAATTCCAGCCATGAATGCTCCTAAGAACATTGGAAATGTATCAATAATCCAAGCCCATCCTCTCCCTTTGACCAATACATCAGACATGTAGTAAAGAATGAGTGTGCCATTAATTACCAACAGTAGAATAATCGCTACAGATAAGAATTTCATTGAAGCATAATCGAATCTGTTGACTGGTCTCGAAAAGTACAACGCACTGGTTCCATGAGTCCTATCTTCAGAAATCATCCCGCCAACAAGAAGTGCTGCA
>JAPOHM010000253.1 GCA_029979405.1 Methanobacteriota archaeon | reverse complement strand
TCAGTCCTTCTCTGGGTGTCATAGCTGATCGCCGGGCTATCAAAATGTGGTGGTTAAGGATATTGACTTATGTCGGAGCCGGCTCGACATTTTTACTTGCATTTGCACCGGTTTTACCTGTAGATACTCAGTGGCTGTGGCTGATGGTCTTTTTCATGCTTGCAAATGTAGGGCTTAATGGTGCAGGTGTTTTCTATAACGCATTACTACCGCACATAGGTTCGGACGATGAAATGGACAGAATTTCTAATCTGGCCTTTGCATATGGGTATCTCGGAGGAGGGATATTGCTTCTCATACACATTGCAATGACTTTGATTTTAGTGGATGAGTCAGGTTCAATGCACGACTGGGTTATCCCATCGATAATGGCGTCATCTGGCGCCTGGTGGTTTGGATTTGCATTATTGACGTTTAAGTGGGTGCCTGAACCTCCAATCGAAAATGAAATTCCTGCAATGGGATTTGCAGAATCAGCCAAATTAGCCTTAACCGAAATTCGAAAGACTATATCTGAAGTTCATAAATTCCGCACCTTATTCATTTACATGTTAGCATATTTCTTCTTCATTGATGGAATAAATAGCGTAACGGCTCTTGGCGGAATATTTGGTACAACTGTTCTAGGGGTGACTACTTTTTGGCTAATGATTACAATTTTATTCATCCAATTTGTTGGAGCGCCATCAGCCATTGGATTCACAGTATTAGCAAAGAAAATCGGTACGAAAAGAGCACTGAATGTGTCTCTTGTAGGATGGGTGATACTATGTTTCGCTGCTCTTTCATTTGCCCCTTTGGAATATACTCAGCATACAGACTACCAAATTCAGTTGGAGGAAACAGATGGAGAGTGGCATTACATTCCACATGCTGATTTGCCGGATGCACAAATAGCGGTAAAAGAAGGAGGGTTTGAGCAAGATTGGGCTAAAAATTCCTTAGCACCATTTGGTATTGCAGTTCTAAACGAGGATTATGTTGACTCTGAAATTTATGAGTGGGCCGGATTTGATGACAAGGGTAAACCTATTTCTGTTAATTTAGGTCAGAAATCTTCTGATGACATCAGTGCGTTACTTGCGTCCTTTGAAGACACTAGATATTCAGTGAGCATAATTGAAGGAACTAGCGTTGTAGGTATCGATCATCCAACTAACCTTGGAGACGGAAAGTTGGACTTCATTCCAAAAACAGTCCGAACGTATGTATGGGAGCCTCTTGGACTGTTTATTGGGCTTCAATTCTTAATCTTGGGAGGCGCTATGGGCACTCTATTGGGTGGCTCTCAGGGGTTGGCAAGAAGTATGTTCGGACAGATGGTTCCCGAGACCAGAAGTGCAGAATTCTTCGGTTTCTTCGGCTTCTTTGGAAAGGTAGCTGCATTCATCGGTCCTTTGCTATACGGACTTATGACTGTGATGTTTGACAGCAGAGTGGGAATACTTTCCATCGCGATGCTTATCCTAATTGGGGCTATCATGATGCGATGGGTAGATGTGGAAGCGGGCCGAAAAGACGCCATGGAAGAAGATGCGCGG
>JAPOHM010000129.1 GCA_029979405.1 Methanobacteriota archaeon | reverse complement strand
GGTTTGGTTTCCGATGGGATTACATTACGCTTCATGGATTTCAACCTGTAGTGGCCTTGAGGATGAAAAAATATACATTGATGCCCTATCCTGGCTAACGGGAAGTTCAGAATCAGTAAAAATAGAAAAGTCAACTTCTTATTCAGGAGGGGTTATTCACTTAATTAATGCAACATTGAATAACAAAAATCAAGCTACAAAATCTATCTCTCGCTTAGGAAAAGATGTTCTTTTGATATTGCTAAGTGAAATTGAATCCAGAGTCGATGATGATAATTGCTTGCACTTAAGATTGGATCTATTATCTCTTCTTTCTGGTGAAATTAAACTTGCTACTCCAAAACAAAAATCTACTGTCAAGGGGCGCCTGAAACTCGAGGTATATCCGGGTAATACCGCTTTTGAAGTTGCGGAATCAATTATTTCAAAAGCAATCGAAGATGCTACCATTCGAGGAAATTGAAAATCTGGAACATAGCAAGTGATTATATTCTATTTGTTACACGGCGATATGGAGAGAGAATCATGACCCACGTTGTAACATCGGCTTGTGTAGACCACAAATATCAGGAATGTGTTGCTGTTTGTCCAGTTGAAGCATTCAGAGAAGCAGACACTTACTTAATCATAGACCCAGATGAGTGTATCGATTGCGGTGCGTGCGTTCCAGAATGTCCGGTAGATGCAATTTTTGCAGATACAGATGTTCCAGACGAAGAAGAAGCATGGATTGAAAGGAACGAAGAGGAGTCAGTAGACGCTGAAATTGCTACTGGAGATACCCCTGTTCTTGCAGACTAATCGTGTGGGACACTACATATCTTCATGAGGGTGAACTTTCACCCGTGGACAAGGTGGAAGTATGTCAAATCAAATTAGACCTCTTAGACACGCTGATGACTTATTAAAAAGAGGATTTGCCTCTATGCTAAGAGGTGGGGTAATCATGGATGTTGTTACTCCTGACCAAGCATTCGTAGCAGAAGAGTCAGGTGCAGTTTCAGTAATGGCACTGGAAAGAGTCCCGGCAGACATCAGAAAATCTGGAGGAGTTGCAAGAACATCGCATCCTGCTATGATTAGGGGAATTATTGAATGTACATCTATTCCCGTAATGGCAAAATCAAGGATCGGACACGAAGCAGAATCACAAGTCCTGCAAGCACTTGGAGTGGATATGGTCGATGAATCTGAAGTATTAACACCTGCTGACCCTTACTTCCATATTAACAAAAACTCACATGACATACCATTTGTTTGTGGCGCAACAGGGTTGGGAGAAGCAGTCCGCAGAATCTACGAAGGAGCGGCCATGATTCGAACCAAGGGAGAGGCAGGAACAGGAAATGTAGTTGCTGCAGTTACCCATGCAAGACTTATTGACCAAGAAATCAGACAAATGCAAAGTTTAGATGACGATGGTCTTAATCAAGCTGCAGATTTGATAATTGACAGGTATCGTGTTTTAGCAAAATCAAGTGAACTCCCTGGAGAATCATTAATCACTCCATTCGGCAAAATCGACGATGAAATGCATGGTAAAGTTCGAGAAATCCTAGACGAAGTAGTCGAGATGGGTAGACTTCCTGTTGTGACATTCTGTGCCGGAGGAATCGCAACTCCAGCAGATGCATCTTTGATGATGCAAATGGGAGTCGACGGTATCTTCGTAGGATCTGGTATATTCAAATCGGAAGATCCCAAGACTATGGCTGATGCTATTGTTTTAGCAACCGCTCACTTCGATGATCCTGAGAAAGTTGCAGAAGCCATGTCGATGATGGAAGGTGCTCCAATGCGAGGAGATGAATTGGAAAAACTGGAAATCAGGCTTGACCAGCGCGGTTGGTAAGCTCAATCAGAATCAATTCCCTTCATATAGGCCATGTTAGTCGGAGGCCTGCAAGTGGGGTAGCCCCCGCAATCTGAGAGTGATTCTAATGGCAGCCAAGAAGATGAGTGCAAAGGCACGTGCAGCAGCACGAAAGCAGAGAGATAAGTGGAAGAATAAAAGATGGTTTACCATCCGTGCACCAAGACATCCTTGGAATTTCAAGAGAATCGGAGAGACTCTCGGAGAAACCGACGAACAAATTATCGGTAGAGTTTACGAAATGACTCAACAAGAATTTAGTGGCGACTTCACAAAAATGCATGTAATCTTGAGATTCAAGGTTACTGAAACCGTTGGTCAAGATGCGCTAACAACATTTGTTGGTCATTCCCACCAATCAGACCACACAAGAAGACAAATCCGCCGATACAGGGGAAAAATCGACGATGTTGTAGATGTCGTTACAACAGACGGATATCTAATTAGAATGAAACCATTGATAATAACTGAAAGAAGATGCCAAACATCTGTCAAGCAGGCAATTAGGTCAAAGACTGCTGAACTCATTCGTGGTTTTGCATCTAAATCTAACTACTCAAAGGTACAAGAATCAATGCTAAATGGTGACCTTGAAACAGAAATCAGAAACGCAATCAAGCCAATATATCCATGTAAGAACGTGGTTATAAGAAAGAGTCAGTTATTGCAATCTGGTGTAGTCACTGACAAGGGTCCTACTTTGGATGAAATCCATGCAGAAGAAGAAAAGCAAGAAGCTGAAATCAAAGCCAGAAAGGCCGCAGCTCTTGAAACCGCTACAGAAGAAGAAGACCAAAACAACTTGCTCGCAGCAGCAGAAGCAATGGAATCTATTTCTGAAAAAGAAGAAGTTACCGAGGAATCATCTAACGACGAAGTCGTTGAGGATGTGGCAGAATCAACCGAGGAAGTCGCAGAAACTGCAAGCGAATCTGGAGAGTCCGAAGCCGACCTAATGAAGCTCAAGAAAGACGAACTAGTCGCCAAAGCAAAGGAAGCTGGTGTAGCAACATCAGGAACCAAGGCAGATATCGTAGCAAGATTACTCGAATGAGTTGAATCTGATGAGAATCGGAATCATCGGCGGAACGGCGATGACTGATTTGGCGACCAGTTCAATCGATGTAATTAGTTCAGAAAGCATAACTGCTGAGACAAGATTTGGAGAGGTGCCATTACAGATTGTAAGAACTAATGAATCAACAATATTTTTCCTTGATAGGCATCATGGGAAAGGGCTTACTCCTCCACATAATATCGATCATCTCGCAAACTTGGAAGCGCTATCTCAGGCAGGTGTCGACAAGATATTGTCAGTTTGCTCTGTAGGCACAATTCCAAATGATTTCCCTCCAGGTTCGGTTGGTTATGCGGCACAGTATATCGATTTTACAGGAGTTGCAGTGACTTTTTCTGAAGAAGAGGCAAAGTTTACTTCAATGACAAGTCCATTCGATTCAGATATGAATTCTGTATTAGATAGAACATTATCTGCTTTACAACCCAATTTGAAATTAGATCGAACTTATTGGTTGGCGCAAGGCCCCCAATTTGAAACATCTAAGGAAATAGATGCAATTGAAAAATTAGGAGCGGAAGTTGTTGGAATGACTATGCCTCGTGAATGTAAACTCGCGTCTGAATTGAAAATACCATATTCTGCGATATTAGTATCCAGTAACTGGGCTGCAGGTAGGGAGCCAGGAGATTCATCAAAAGATTTGAGTCATGATGAAGTTTCATCAAAGGCTAAATCAAAACTTGGACCTGTTATTGAGTGTATAAAATCCATTATCACGGAATGATTAATCATTGGTTCTCCCCATTTAGAAACATGGGGATGAGTGTAGATGACTGGATCGCTTCTAGCGAAGAAGATAGTTGGAGTTTAATGATGAAAAAAGTTGCAAATTTTCATCACAAGCATGATTTCGCTGGCAATAACGGGCACGACATGGGTTACAGGATAGCACTTACAGTTGAAGAATTGGGTGAATTAGCCGCAGCTGTGACCAAAGGAAAACCTATAGAAGAATGTGCTGAAGAAATGGCGGATGTTCTAATCCTATTGATGGGTCATTCTTTAGCAATGGAAGTGGACTTAAAATCAGCTTTCGAATCAAAAATAGAAAAAATAATGCAAAGACCGGCAAGAAAAGGTCGCCTTGGAATACGTGTTACAGAATATCAAGGGTGACACAAGTATTGATTTATCAAACCTGCTGGGCAGATTATGGCAAAGTGTGTGTCAATTACTAAATCTGGACCACCTTCTGTTCTCAAGATAACAGAAATCAAAGACCCTATTCCAGAATCTGATGAAGTTTGTATCGACGTTCATTTTGCAGGGATTAATTTCGCAGATACTCTGATGCGTCTGGGATTGTATCAACCTAGGCCACCTTTTCCTTTTACTCCTGGGTATGAGGTAAGCGGAATAATTAGGTCTGTTGGCAAGGATGTGTCGAATTTTCAATCTGGACAGAGAGTCGTCGCAGCGATGCCAACTGGGGGACAAAAAAGCGTTGTATGTGTGAAATCATCTAGAGTAATTTCTATTCCCGAAAAAATAAGTTTGGAGTCTGCAGCGGCGATGCCGGTAATCTACCTAACTGCTCGTCACATGCTTCACTACCTTGGTGGCATGAAAAAAGGAGACACAGTTCTAATTCACGGTGGGGGCGGTGGTGTTGGAACCGCGGCCTTGCAATTATGTAAATGGGCAGGAATTGATGATGTTTGGGCTACAGCATCAAAATCAAAAGCTGAGATAATAAAATCATTTGGAGGAAAACCAATCGATAGGCATAGAGAAGATTTCGTTACGATTATCAAAAATGCGACAGATGGTAGAGGTGTTGACCATATTCTTGACCCGATAGGAGGCGATAATCTAAGGAAAAGCCTCTCAGTTTTAGCCGAAGGAGGGAAATTGTATTCTTACGGAATGTCGGCAGCCGCTCCGTCTTCTAAACCATCAATGCTCAAGGCTTTTTTTGCTTGG
>JAPOHM010000035.1 GCA_029979405.1 Methanobacteriota archaeon | reverse complement strand
TCAATCGAGAAAGATTACGGATACATTGACGCATTTATGCAGTGGCTCACAAGATCACCTGAGCATTATGATGTTGTAGTTTCATCAAATATGTTTGGAGACATCTCAACCGACTTAGGAGCAGTTCTTCAAGGTGGGATGGGAATGGCCGCGTCGGGTAATATCGGAGATAATCACGCATTCTTTGAACCAGTTCACGGGAGCGCTCCAAAACACGCAGGACAAAACAAAGTAAATCCAATAGCGAGTATCAATTCAATTCAAATGATGATGGATTGGCTCGGTCGTAAAAATGACGACAATGGACTAATTGAGATTGCAAATTCAATCGACAAGTGCGTTGCTGACCATCTAAGAGATGGTAAAAATTTGACATACGACTTAGGTGGTACAGCATCTTGTAGCCAAGTTGGTGAATCAATAGCCAACCTTTTGAATACAGAACTATCTGAAAATCACTGATTAAAGTGATTTGACATAGACCCAACAATGTGGTTTAGGGCATCTTGTAATCCCTTTTCGTTATCCCACTGTGTTTTAGCAGGGCGCTCAGCAATATATTTGATGAGATTTTTCGCGACTCTGGTAACCTCATCAACAGCGGTTACGGAAGCAAATTTAGCTGAGCGAGATAGTGGATTCAAGTCGACTACCAAAACGTCCTTGCCCATCGCCTTCAATGCTTGGCACCTGTCTCCATCTTCTAACGGAACCAATACAACATCTGCAGAAAATATCCCATCTTGATGACAAGCCCCACGAGGACCATCCAGATTTGGAATTCTTGCATCAGGCATTCCTCCTAGAATTTCAACATCTAAACCGAGGTTTTGGTTTGCTAATTTTAGATTTGCAATTAAAGCCCCCATTCTTTCAGGCGTGCGGTAAAAAATATTGATTTCAATCGGGCAATCTAACTGACTTGCGATTTTCAAAAATTCTGGACCTGCTAAAGCAATAGAGTTACCATTCAGCGATAATACTGGCTTTTGGGCTGTCACCAATCTAGCTGCAATTTCTTTTGTTGCATCCATCGCAGATGGAATGGTCTGTTCACCGAGTAGGTAATCAAAAGCTTCCCCTCGGCCGTGAGCAATCATTGCTGATTCAGCAAGCATGCCTTTTTGTCCTGCTGCTGAGATTTTCTTCCTCATCATAAGGGAATTATATCGTGGGTGGTTTTCATCGATATCTTCTTCCATAATCCCGCCACCTAAATTTCATTCATAATCATTGTCAAATCAAGTGGATTTGTACCTCTGTTGATTGTGCTAGTTGAAAGGACATCTAAACCGCATTCTCGCCAGTTCTCGAGATCACCCAAAACTATCCCTCCGCTCGCTTCTAAGAATACGTGTTCTCTCAATCCCATTTCAGTTAATTCTTCAGCGACAGATTTACATTTTTCTGGACCGAAGTTGTCTAGCATAATTACAATCCTATCTAAGCCGTCAACCATTCTTCGCTCCGACCATGAGAAAGCTGCCATAATCGCTTCTTTCTCTTCCCTCACCTCAATTTCTAGGAATGCGCCAACTTCTGAATAATCTACTTCTTTGAGAAACATCGAGATTCTTGCCGCGTTGTTATCTAAATCTGGATACATTACAGCCAAGTCATTTTCCTTGACCATGCGAGCATCGCTCCTTGAAAGTCTGTGTGTAAGCCCGCCTCCAAGGTGAACCGCCCATTTGTCAAGTATGCCCCATATGGTTTTTCTCGTACAAGCGATTTGGCCAGGTGCTTTCGATGACCATTTTTTCGCTTCAGTTGCAATTCCAGACAATTGACCTAAAATGTTGAGAATGGTTCTCTCGAGGGCCAAAACAGCTTCTTTATCTCCAGAAATAGAAGCAATCTCATCACCTTTAACGACACTTCTACCTTCGCCATGTGACCAAGAAATCTGTAAACTACCTGCCCAGATCTGAATCATGTGTTCTACCATTGAACAACCTGCTAATATGCCATCACTCTTGGCAATAATCTTCGCAGTAACAGGGTTTTGATTACCCATAAACGGCATATCAATTCCATCATCTGCCAGAAGAGAAGTAGACCATCTATCAAAACTCGAAATGAGCGTTCGAGTAGGCCCGGTCGAAGCATCCCACAATTCCGCGCCTCTATCATGAGGTGGCCGTGGATTGCCTGCCATGAATTATGCAAATCCTACGAGGACTTCATGGTTGTGGACTTTTTGGATTATACTATGAAGCGGGTTCTGGTGGTTGGAGCTGGAATCAAAGGCTTGGTAACGGCGATAAGAGAACACCTTGCAGGCAACCAGGTGTTTGTTCTTGAAAAACGAAAGCGAATAGGTGGAAGAGGAACCAGTCAAGAATCTCAAGGCTATCAGTTAGAGCACGGCCCGCATCTTCTTCACAAAGGGGGCGAATTCCATTCGTTGTTGAAAAAAATTAGCAAAGTAAAACCATCTCTAAGGCCAATCCGACCGAGCAAAGTTATGATTGTGGGCCATGGAGTTTTGTATCCTGCAAACAATCCGAAGGAGTTACTGAATTTGAAAATGGGGAACGACCCAATTAGAGACAATGCTATGAAACTAATTTCTGGTTGGGGCGCAGATTTACCAGAACGCAAAAAAGCACTCTTGAATGGTAACTTATGCGTAGTTGGTGAAGGATGGGCAGGTTTGATTGGGCGACTCGCAGCAGCGCTTGAAGAAGTGGGAGTTCCAGTTCAATCTGGAAAAACAGTAGTGGATGTTGTCGAGCGCGGTGTAATTCTTTCTGACGGAATGCAAATTGAAGCAGACGAAATTAGAATGTGTGATGGCAAATCTGAACTTGCACAAACTTATGTCTCTACACTTGACCTTATTCTGGATAGTAAACCCATGAAAGAGCTACACGGTTATGTGAAGGGTAATGTGGCAGTCCTGAACATATCAGAAATCCACAAACTGAGAGGCAAAGACATAACTCACCTTTCTTGTATAAATCTAAACTGTAATATTCATGAAATCGAGGAACTTCTCGATGAAAGATTGTCTGGATGGCGTTCAAACATTATTACTAAGTTAGAAAATAATAAGATTCCAATATATGACGAGAGTCAAAAATTATCTGATGGCACCATATCAAAAACCGCCGGTAATTCCCAATAATCATGCGAATAGTTTCTTGGAATGTTAACGGAATCCGGGCGGCGATTAGAAAGGGCCTTGACAAATTCATTTCATCTATTGATGCGGATGTTTGGATGCTACAAGAGGTACGATGTTTGGAAGACCAATTGCCAAAAGATTGGTCAATTCCGGAAGGGTTCGAAATGATTCTCCACCCTGCGGAGAAGAAAGGCTACTCCGGGGTTGCAACAATTTCCAGACTCAAAATGGACGAGATAGCGAGGGGCATTGAGGGCAAAGTCGACCCAAACGATACCGAAGGACGCGTTTTGATTACGAAACATGATGGTTTGACCTTAATCAACACATATTTGCCAAGTGGCTCATCAAAAGAAGAGCGCCAATCATACAAGGAAAATTGGATGGAGGAATGGCGGGTAACAATAAGGAAATACCTCAATAGTAGCGACCCAGTAATCGTTGCGGGAGATTTGAACATAGCTCATACGGAGCAAGATATTTGGAATCCAAAAGGAAACCAGAAAACAAGCGGTTTTCTTCCACATGAACGGGAGTGGTTCAGCCAATTATTGTCAGATGGATGGCATGATCTATTCAGAGAATATGTTGGACCTGAAGAAAAAATATTCTCATGGTGGTCAAATCGTGGGCAAGCAAGAGCAAAAGATAGAGGCTGGAGAATTGACTATTTTCTTGGGAATTCTGCGGCAAAAAGCATTGTAAAATCAGTTGAAATAATTAGGCAAGGTGGACTTGAAGTCAGCGACCATGCTCCAGTTGTGTTGGACATTCATTCATCCTGATCAGAAAAATCTGCGAGAAGTTTGTCTACGGTATTTCTCAAATCATCCAAAGATTTAGACTTAACATCGATAGTGAGAATGCTTACAGAGTTTTTATTTTCGACTGAAAATTTGATTCCATCAGGAATTAATTTCACCAAACGCTCACAAATGTGACTTTCCCCCTCCCACGTTAATTGAGTGGAATAGTTCTCAGCCATATCGGGTGCGATAAGGTAAACAGATTCATATTTATCCATTACAATCAATTATTAAAATCGTTTAATTGGATTAAACATGGATGAGCCGATTCAAATCCTAGCCGGCACTGGAGGTGTGGCGTTAGGAGAGGCTCGAACAAATCACGAGGGAAGGAAAGCAATCTTGCTTTACCGAGAGGGCAATCCTGCAGAATTAATTGGATTGGCTCACACTATGGGAATCGAAATTGTAGATGTAATTCATCAAAAAGGAAGAGATGATGTAAAGACATACTTTGGAAAAGGCCGACTGCAAGACGTTTCCGATGAGTTAGCAGGTATGGTTGAAGGGCATGTTTGGTATGGTGTTGACCTTGTTCTTCTGCATACAAATGCTACACCAAGGCAGTTGGTAAGCGTCCATGAAAACCTTCAGGTCGAAGTCTGGGATAGAGTGAGGTTATTGCTTTCTCTTTTCATCTCACACGCTAATAGTGTGGAGGCAAGAACCCAAGTGCGGATAGCTCAATTGCAGGCAGATAGAACAGTTTTGAGAGAACTTGTAAATCAACAAACTACTGGCGAGAGGGCAGGATTTGGTGGAGGCGGTAGACAAGCGGTTCAAGGCGTCTTAACAAATGTTTCAAGAGAGCTAACTCAATTGCATAAACGGCAATCAAAACACTCAACTGCAAGAAAGGAGAGGCGACGACAAAGAATTAGAGGCGGAGCGAAAACTGTAGGTCTAGCAGGATATACTAACGCAGGTAAATCCTCATTATTCCTCAACCTGTCTGGTAAAGAAGTTCTTGTTGAAGATAAATTATTCTCCACTTTAGAGACTACGGTTGGCAGAATGGAAATGAGTCCCCGGATTTTATTAGCCGATACAATCGGATTTATTGACGAATTACCTTCTGACCTACTCGATGCTTTCCATGCTACATTGGATGAATCATTGCAGTGCGAATTACTTCTTTTATTGGTTGACTGTAGCGATGAAATCTCGGAATTTAAGAGAAAACTTTCGACGTCTCGGAGAGAAATTTTTGATAGAATTGGGGACGACCCTCCAATGATTAGACTAGTTTTAACAAAGGCAGATTCGGCAAATAATATTCATGAGGCGTTAGATTTTGTTAGTTCAATAGGAATGAAAGACCCGATTATCATATCGTCTCACTCAAATCAAGGCATTGACGAATTGAGGAATTGCATTTTGTTATCACTTTATGGTGGAGAATCTACTGTCGAAGTATTAGATGACGAGAATTCTAATATTAGTAGTGAATCTCTAATCAGTAAAATATACGATTTAGGAATTGTAACTCAAAGGGATAAAAATCAACTAACTCTTTGGTGCGATAAAAATGAATTAGATAGACTCATCTCTAAATCATCTGGACGCATTTCAATCAAGTAGTTTCAGCCCTTGGCATAACCATGGCCGAACTTCTGGAAGGGCTTGAACAACTTCCTGAAGAAGAGCCAGTTTTCCAATCTAGCGGAGCGGTTTTTCAGGTAAAATCTGATGACGGCCATCCTATGTTGAAACCGATTGCTATCTTTGTATTCGTGATTTGTATGCTTGGTTTTGCCAATGGTTTGGATTTCATTAATCCAAAGGCGGGTTTGGTGAGGCCTCATGAGTGGATACATGGCTTATCACAAGGCGCCCCCTTTGATTCAGCCGAATTTGAAGGATATGTTACTTCGGAAGGGGAGCCTGTGGAAAATGCAACAGTAACCCTTGAGGTAAAGTTAGACGTTGGATTGAAATCTCAGATGGTAACTCAAACTAATGCGGATGGCAAATTCGAATTTTCTAATGCAACACCGGGTTTGACTCAAATCATGATTGTAAAATGGAATGAGAATCAAGAACATCATTCTGTTCTTCATAGGATTATTTTGAATCCGCCAACTCCCCTAGAGCCGGTGGGATTTACCAGAATTGATTTTGATTTACCTTCAGACTCCGAATTTTCAGGATATGAATGTGTAGATATTTACGGTAACGAATCTTGTGTAAGAGAAATAGATTACCAGCCTCAGGAAATGGAATTTCCATTAATCGATGAATCTGCGGCTGGACTGTACATTATGGTGGGTTGGGGTATGATTGGTCTTTCATTGATCGCATCCGGATTTACATTCTATGGCTTAAAGAATAAATCAAGAGGGATGATCCAAACCGCTTGTGTCTTGGTCTTTTTCACCGGAGGCCATTATTACAGTGCTTGCTTCTTTTCCGTAATGGCATTCGCACTAACTTTTGCAGTTCCAAAAAACACAGTTATTATTGATGCTTAGGGGCGACATACTATTCACCTGAGTACTACACGGTCAATCATGGACTTAACCCAATCGACTTGGATGATTCGAGAATTGGGTCAGCCTGTTAGTGCTTTACACATTGGAGATGATTATTCAATCACAGCAGGTGGCTGGGATGGAAAATTATCTCACTGGGATTCAGAAGGTAAACATATTTGGTCAGTAGATTGCATGGATAGAATCGAATCCATTTTGCAGGTTAATGCATCTTTCATTGTTACATCTGGCTTACACATAGTATGTATCGAGAACGGCGAACAAATATGGTCTCATGCTTTGGAAGGATCAGCAGATTTGATAGCATTTCATTCAGGAAATATAGTTGCTACCTCCAGTGTTTATGATATTGAGCATGGTGATTTTATGGAGGGGGCGATCTGGACATTTTCTCTATCCGGAGATCTAGAAGCTGTAGATAGGATTGATGAGAAGCCCTGGTTTTTATCTGCAAGAGAGGAATTGGTCATTGGTTTGGGTAGGCCACGGTGTGGAGTATTGTTGGATGGAGAGCACGCAAGTCTTGGAATAGACTCACCAATCACCTGTGGATTAGAACTCGATAACATTGTATTTCTTGGGCATGCAAACGGCGTGATATGCGACTCGACGGGTAATGAGATATCTCGAGATGAAAATGGAATTGAATCCATAATCTCCTATGAAGATGGCTTTGTTACGGCTCTCGAAAATGGAAATTTAATCTTCAGAAGGATGGATAAGAAAGTTGAATGGTCTGTAAAAAAGGACCAAATTACAACTCAAACCTCAGCCTTCTCATATCATTGGGCGGGTAATTGGAATGGTTTGGAAGGATTAATCGAAGTAAGAGACATATCTGGTGAATTAATCGTATCATCTTCAGTGTCAAGGCCAAGAGTTTCTACCAGCTGGCAAAATCGCGTAGGTTTTGGTTTGGATGATGGTAAAATCATGGTCTGGGAAAAGGAACTTTTCGAGAGGAGAAAGGGACAAGAATTTTCCGTCCAAAACGAACAAAAATCAGCTCTTGCTGAGAGACTAAGATCGTTAAGAAAATAGTGTTATTTTTTGAGTATTTTCTCCACCGGACACAGTGGAAAATATCCTCGCAAACCCCCATTTCGTATGGAAAAACCGCATATTTTCCGAAAAGTTTATTTGCCTCCTCCCCACAAGGAAATATTGCCGCTCCCAAGGAGTGGTGGAGGAAGGCGTCAAAACCCGACTCTGGGACCCTGCCAACCGGCCTGCTCAAACCGAGCAAAGAGTTGGTCACAAACTCTGGAGACAGAGGATGTGAGATGGGCTTGAAGATCTGCCTTTTCGGAGGCAGAAGTTCACCCATCCGTAGGAAGATTAGAAGCTTCGGCAGATAATCACATGATTTCGCAAGAAATCGTGACAGGGAGGGCACGACCATGGTTGTGTGGTACCAAGCCTACGCATTTCGCCGGGAGGAGTAGCAGTAACAGTTCTTCGGGACAACCTCTGCTACAACAAACGGCATTGGGCTATGATACTTCGGTACCACAGCCATCGAGGAACCGAACCAGGTAAACGCTTCGGCGGAGACCAGGAAACGACCTCAACGGACGGAAACCGCGCCACTCCTTCTTCGGAAGGAGGTGGAAACGGACCTCCATCGCTGAAGACGAAAAGCCCCGAGCTTTGAATCAGAAGCAAAAGCGACTTGTCGACTTCGGTTGATGAGAAGCCAAACCCGGCTGTTGAGGAGAAGGTCTTCTTGCAAAAGAAGATCAACGAACCAAAAGGCGTTCTTCGGAATGCTTTGAGGAGACGGCGACTCAGCAGTCACCAGCGGAGGCTGGCAGGGGGGCGGATATCCCACCCGGATGAAACCCCCCTGCCAGTTCTCCCATCCTGCTATCACAGGTAAATGGGTGCCAGTTCGTTTCGTTTATGATATTTGAGGGCGTTTCCGCCCTGTTCAATACGTTTTTGACGTGTTTTAATTTGGACCAATCATATCTTCGGGTCTTACCCATTTATCGAATTCTTCATTCGTAAGATATCCAAGACCGATAGCCGCTTCTCGCAGAGTAATTCCATCTTGGTGTGCCTTTTTTGCGATCTTTGCCGCTTTATCATAACCTATGTGGTTGTTCAATGCGGTAACTAGCATTAGTGAGTTTTCAAGATGGTTTCCAATTATGTCCGTATTTGGCTCAATACCTATTACGCATTTTTCCGTGAATGCGCGCATTGAGTCAGACAATATTCTACAACTGTGTAAGAAATTATGAATCATCATAGGCTTGAACACGTTTAATTCAAAATTCCCCTGGCTTCCTCCAATCGTTATTGCAGTATGGTTCCCTATCACTTGACAACAAACCATTGTCATTGCTTCTGATTGAGTGGGATTTACTTTTCCTGGCATTATTGATGACCCTGGTTCATTCTCTGGTAACGCCAATTCACCCAATCCACATCTCGGCCCAGAACCGAGCCATCGAACATCGTTTGCAATTTTCATTAGAGAGGCTGCAAGGGTATTGAGTGCGCCACTGGCCGCAACAATAGCATCGTGTGCTGCAAGTTGTGCAAATTTGTTAGGAGCTGAAACAAAGGGAAGATTTGTTTTGAGGGCAATCGCTGAAGCAACTCTGTTTGCAAATTCTGGGTGGGTGTTTAATCCAGTACCGACCGCAGTCCCACCTAATGCAAGCTCGTATAAATCCTCTAAAGCGAATTCAATTCTTTTGATATCAGAATCCAACTGGGAAACCCACCCACTAACCTCTTGACCAAGAGTTAGAGGGACCGCATCCATCAAATGGGTTCTTCCAATTTTTACTATTTTTTCCCAGTCCTCTGATTTTTGTTTTAGCACATCTCTTAGCATTTTTAGATTCGGTAAAACATCGTGAACTATGGATTCAGCGGCTGAAATATGCATTGCAGTTGGAAAAGTGTCATTTGATGACTGAGCTCTGTTGACGTGGTCATTAGGATGAACAGGGTCTTTAGAGCCCAAAACTCCACCCGCCATTTCAATAGCGCGATTCGCTATGACTTCGTTAGTATTCATGTTTGACTGGGTCCCAGAGCCAGTTTGCCAAACCCTGAGTGGAAAATGATCATCTAAATCACCTCTGATAACATCTTCAGCAGCTGCTATTATCCGCTTTGATATTTTTTTCTCCAGTTGGCCAAGGTCTGAATTTACTTTAGCAGCAGCCTGTTTTAGTATGCCAAAGGAGCGAATAACGCGCCTAGGCATTTTATCGTCTCCAATATCGAAATTTATCAGAGACCTAGCCGTTTGACAGCCGTAATACATGTCGGCAGGAACTTCAAGCTCTCCCATGGTATCAGTTTCAATTCGAAACCCCTCTTTCCTTACCTTTGAACTGTCTGTGGCCGCCAGCCTTTTGTTTACAGCCTCTACAATCCACTGGCTTCTGTTTTCAGCAATGCTTTCAATTTCGTCCATTTTTTCTAGCAATTCTGAAGGGAACGATACACTAACAATTCGTGCGTCATGAGTCCTAGGTCTACCTTTTGTTGGCACATTTACTCCTTTAATAGATAATTAATAAATCTATTTTATATTTAATTAATTAATTTTTTAGTTATCGAAAATACGAGATTTTTATTTCAACCATCATTTGTTAACCTAAATGCTATAGTGCATGCATTTTGCACGGCGCTCCAAAATGTGGGATTGAAAGTGATTTGAAAATAAATATGAGTCAATTTTTCAATCACAAGAATTAGACATATCGGGGCCGATTCCCGTCATTATTTCCCCATCTTTCCAATATCCTCGATACATTAACGCCGTCTGGAATGGAATCTGAATATTCTCATCAGAATCAATGGCAATCACTCCTCCACGCCCTCCAAGTGGAGCAACCATGTCGAGCATGGTCTTGCATGCAACTTCTAGTGATTC
>JAPOHM010000163.1 GCA_029979405.1 Methanobacteriota archaeon | reverse complement strand
GGTCTTAAATCAAGATGGGGTTTTAGAAAGTGTGGTGTCAGAATCTACAACTTTGCAAATAAATTCAACAGAATCACACGATGATCCAATAATTGTAGATTGGGTAAATTATATCTCAAATGAATACGTAACCCCTGACAGTTTGGATAAGGTGCTAATATTATTGCCATGCTCTGCACGAAAACCATATTCATCATCAAAGTCTCACAAATTGTTTAGAAACGCTATTTCTCATAATGCAGTACACGAGATTATGGTAACTTCTCCGTTAGGGTTAGTTCCCCGAGATTTAGAAGCAGTTTGGCCAGCTGGCTACTACGACATACCCGTTACAGGGGATTGGAATCTTCAGGAATTAAGCCGTGTAAAATCTATGTTGAAATCACTGATTTCAAGAAATGATTACAGAGTAATAATAAATCACTCTTCAGTTAAATTTGATATTGATATACCAGTAATCGACACAAGGCAGGGTGAGAAAGCTACCAAAAATTCTGCACTTGAGAGGTTGAACCATGCAGTTATTTCAAATGTAAAATCTAAGAAGAGAAACGGCACTGTGGCAAATCTTGATACATACCGTTCCGTATCTAGATATCATTACCTCAATGATAAATGGTTAGATGGATGCGACATAAGTGGAAGATTTCCAAGATGGAAAATAATGAAGGACGGCAATCAGATTGCCATGTGGGCTCCAGAGAGAGGTAATTTTTCAATCTCTAAAGCGGGGATTCAGATCTTAGATGAATTGGATTCGTTGCGACGGTTGGAAATTATTGAAGGTGAAAAATGGAAAGGCGACATCACTCTCAACATACTGAAGTCGTTTGATTCTAAGATTAGATTAGGAGAAGACATTCTTGTAATGCAAGAGGGTAAATGTGTTGGCTCTGCGAGGGCTTTGGCACCAGCATGGGAATGGAAAAACACCCCCGGGAAATTAGCAAAAATGCATCATAGGCTCTAATTTTGGCACATTTTGCCATGCGTAGTGGTTAATAACAGGTGATAGGTCGGCAACCTGCTCGGAGGTATCGATATGGCACGAATGTATGCTAGGAGAAAAGGCAAGTCCGGTTCAACCAAACCTCATAATGAAACACCTCCTGAATGGTCAAATACAGATTCAAAAGAGATTACCAATCTAATTATTGAACTTGGAAAAGCAGGTCACACAACTGCTCAAATTGGAACAATTCTAAGAGATCAACACGCAGTTCCAGATGTTAGAGCCGCGCTCGGTGGTAAGAGAATTGGCGCTATCCTTGCAGAAAACGATATTGGAGGAACTTACCCTGAAGACATGATGAACCTAATGCGAAAAGCAGTTGCTATCATTGAACACATGGGGTCTGGAAACCACAAGGACCTACACAATAAGAGAGCTCTCGAACTTACTGAAGCGAAAATTCGCCGTCTTGCAAAGTACTACATCAGTGAAGGAAAACTTCCATCGGATTGGAAGTACAAGAGAGACCAACTAAGATTGATGGTTGAGTAATTTTATACTCAACTTCATGAACCCCTATCTCCACGTAATAACACGGTGGAAATTTGCGTAGTCTATTTGAAACTCCAATCTTCTCAAACATTGAGGATGTTGTAAATCAAATTAGTGACAAAATATCTAACGCCAGTGTAGTGCAAATTATTACTCCTGCTGACATAGAAGGAGTTCTATCTTTAGTTCAGGTTGAATCATCATTTTTGGACTCGAAGATGAATTACCGTCGTAAGATCTTTCCTGAAAGAAAGCATGTGATAAATTTTGAACAAGAGCTACCCGATTTGGAAGGACTAAAAATTATAATCAGTCCATTTGATGAACCCAAATCGAATCTTGAAATCAAAGGTGATATAATTTATCTGTCGCCAATTTCAGTGGAGTTTCAAACAGATAATTCGAATAAGAATCACATTGGTGTAATCGATACTGTCGCTTTGTGTGCTTGCGTTGCATCAATTATTGCTCCTCAGGGGAACAGAGTTAGAAAAGTTCGACCATTGTCAATTGCTGGAAATTGGTTAAGACAAGGTGTTGAAGTGAATTATGACCCGGTTTATTCAATTTTCAGAGACCACTTAAACGAAGAAGGAACAATCGATGTCAGACCTATCACTGAAACTGTCGAAATTGCAGATGGAATGATTCCTGATTTACCAACAAGGATGCTAAGAAAATTGAGAGTTAGGTGGGGTGAAATGAGCTTCGATGAAAGAACAGCGGCTCTTTCAGAGTTGGTACTGCCTTTACTGCGTAATGATGCCATCTCAACGATGCGTTTAGAAGAATTAATTTGGCACAGAATGCTAATTCCTGGTTGTGATTTGGACATCGCTAGTCAATTGAAAATTGCAAGCGATAGTTGGCCTGATGAAGATAATGCTGCAAGATTACACGCCAGCACGGTGTCAGATAAGCTGATTTCTCAGGGACATTTTTGATTACTCAACAATTTTCAAAACCCGACTACATCCACTACATGGCATTCTGTAAGGCCTCTCTTGTGACATAATCATGTTCGGAGTATCGCACGCTGGACAATCAATCGATGGATATGTCTGCTGTTCGATTTGCGCAATTTTCTGTTTAGATTTTGGACTTGCTACTGCAGTGATTACCCATATCATAGCCGTAACAGTTGAAAGGACTCCAATAATAAATGGTTCATAAGCAAGATAAAGAGCAACTAAAATCACCGGGACAAGAGACATTTCTACCCATACCACAGTTCTCTTTTTTGTTTTTGTTAATTTGAGAGAAAAGAATAGTCCTGCAAGAATTACTCCAATTGTTACAATTGTTAATGAGATGGGAGCATTTAGTGGATTAGTAGAGGGAAATGCTTCGATTACGAATGTTGCTCTCGGACTTATATCTGTAGCAGTTAGCGTAATAGTCTCTCCGAAGGGAGTTCT
Organism: Methanobacteriota archaeon; assembly: GCA_029979405.1. The sequence continues at coordinate 902 of JAPOHM010000163.1, read as the reverse complement.
CCTTTGTGTCAAGTCAAGATTATCTTCACCTTTCAGGTTAGCCGCCGTTAAACTTGTGAACATACTTGTTTGAATCTCGATGTTTAGATCGTAACTTTTGAAGGTAGGCATCTGAGGATTAAATCTGACGAAATCCCTGAGTAAATTAGCCTTTGAATTATCCTTCATTATCTGTACAGTAGATATTTTCAAAAGAATAGGATGTGGTATTACTCTTGTTTCTCCTTGTAAATCAATGGAGAATCTTGCGCTTTCTAATTCACTAAAGTCAGTGCCTAACAATTCTTCTAATTCGATATCTAAGCCTTCGTACATGTAGGTAGTTGCTAACCCGCTTGCTAATTGGTTTTGGAATTCATTTACTTCGACTCCGTCGATTTTTCTATTCCGTCGGTCGTCATCACTGACCATTCCCTCACTAAACATTGAAATTGCGGTTGACAAAGATGAATCATCGGTTCCTATATTGTCGAGCCCCCACCTGATCCAATATGCAATCTCTTGGTCCATTCCAAGACTAATTTCTCTTCTCATTACCAAGTAATCATCTTCAGTGTCTAAGGACATTTCTAAATTTACCGCAAGATGTGAACCTACTCCATCTGAACGAAGTGGTTCTTCATCTGGATAGAAGCCACCGCTTCCCCCTCCACCATTTTCAACTGGATATATCGTAAATTCAGTTATGCCGGAGCGTATTGGAGTAGATGACTGGATTTGTATAAAAGCCTCAATGCTGATTATTTGCTCTCCTTCCGTTGTTGCAGTCCATGTCCACGTTAATCTAACAAAGTCTCCGTTGCTAGTCTGTATTGGGTCCGATGCTACGTCTTGACTATTTACTCGTATTCCTAATGAATTTGCATGAGCGGCGGTTTTCTGGCCAAATGGAGATGCTACGG
>JAPOHM010000239.1 GCA_029979405.1 Methanobacteriota archaeon | reverse complement strand
TGCAGTTGAAGCATTGGAAGAAATCGGAGCAACGATTCTTGCCAGCAACAACAACCAAATTCGCATACGAATCAACGGACAAGAATGGGCCATGCGACGTCAACATGGTCGGTATTCGATTCGCTACAATAGAGCAACACAATCAACTTCATTGAATTGGATGAACAATTTAGGAACTGTATATGAACAAGCCGTTCAGAGAAAACTACGTCGTCTTCAAATTGAAGAAGAAACAGCGCAACTAGAGAGCGAACGTGAGAAAATTCGCCAAGAACGAGAAGCATTTGAAAATCAAAGAAAAGAACTTATTGAGCAGCGCAAACAGGAGATTCTCGAGAAAGCCAAAGCTCTAGGGTACAGAGTGAAACAAACCGAACAAAACGGGCAGATTCGAATGGTTCTCGTACGAACTGGATAGGTGATAACATGGATTCAACAATACGGATCGGTCACCGTTTGGATCGAAGTGAAATCTATGGTCCAGGATTGCGTTCTGTTATATGGGTCCAAGGTTGTACACTCGCATGCAAAGGGTGTTGGAATACGCAATATTGGTCAGCAAGAGGGGGAGAGGAAATACAAGTTTCTGAACTCTTAAACGAGATTCAAGCCTTGGACGATATTGAAGGGATTACCTTACTTGGAGGAGAACCTCTTCAACAGGCCAAGGCAAGTCTTGAATTGATCAAGGGCGCTAAATCGCTCGGATTGAGTGTCTTTCTTTACACAGGTTACGAACCTTCAGAATTTGATGAAACAATGCTTGCCTGTTTCAACACGAGCGATATCGCTGTAACTGGTAGATATGTTCAGGAATTACGAGATACAAGCCTTCGATGGAGAGGTTCGCAAAACCAACAAGTTCATTTCATATCTGATGTGTACGAAGAAACAGTGTTAATCGAACAGACCGAAGTTGAATTCCATGTGTTACCAACTGGAGAAATTCAAATTGTTGGATATGCAGAGGCAGAACTTTCACGATTATTGGAGGCTTAAATTTGGATGATAATACACTATCTCCCATCATTTATGATGCAACTGTGGTGGAACGTGAAATAGGGAAGAAAAGGTACAAGCTCGAAATCGATGGTATAGGAGAGGGGTGGATAACTCGAAAATATCGGCCAAACAAGAATTTAGAAGAAGGCACAAAACTTGCAGTGGAAATTATACAACAGCTTAGCACAGGGCGATGGTTGGTAAATAAAATACATTCAATTAATGGTGAAATTTACATGCAAGAAAATAATAAGAAAATAACAAATGAATTTCCTGGACTTGATCGGCGTTATGTCAAATTAGGTAAGAAGAGAACCAAAATTCTCAGGAATTATGGATTGAGCCTCACTGACCGAGCGTTTCTCACTAAATGGGAGAATGAAGCATTTGTTGATATTCACTCATATTCTGAAAGTCATGAAATCATTCCCAACCACCCAGAATCGAAATTTTCTGGAAAGGTAATAAAGTTCCTAAATTTTGTTGGCTGGCAGGGATTCATCTGGTGCAAAGAGATCAATAGTCTAGTATACGTTCGACACGACATCGGGCGGAAAGAAGGATCGATTGTAGCTGGCGCGGAGATTGAATTTTATTTAGGGACGTCCTTGGACAATCGCAATGAACTTCAATTCTATGCAACTGATTGGAATTCAAATGAGAATCGCGGGAATGCGCCCGAACCTGCATTGACTTTTAATTTCGAAGATATCAATGATTCAAAGGAAATCATTAACCAAATCCTCACAGACAAAAACCAGTTTGTACTTATTACCAGCTTGATTCAAAAAGA
>JAPOHM010000254.1 GCA_029979405.1 Methanobacteriota archaeon | reverse complement strand
TAATCACTATTGCAGCGGATTGGCCAAATTGCATGATAATAGCAGACGAAATCTATGATGGTCTTGATTTTACAGGTGATTTAGTATCTGTTGCTTCTTGTTCCGAAACAGTGCCAGTGTTTGTTCTAAATGGTGTATCAAAAGTTTACTACGCACCGGGTTGGAGAATTGGCTATCTTGCGATTCATGACCCTGCAAAAAAGATGGGTATTGTTCGCGATGGGATTGAAAGATTACTTCGGTCAAGACTGTGTGCTAGTACTCCTGCACAGTTGGGATATTTTGCCGGTTTATCAGAGGACAAGAAATGGATGGAAGAATATAAACACAGAGTAGATTCAAGGCGACAACTTTGCCTTGACAGAATAAGTTCAATTGAAGGGTTAGAGGTTGAAAAACCAGGTGGTGCATTTTACATGTTTGTACGATTAACAGACGATCACTGGAAAAATAATGACAAGCAATTTGTTTTGGATTTACTTCATGAAGAACATGTTTTGGTCGTACACGGTACAGGATTTTCAAAACAAAAAGGTATAGGTCATTTTCGACTTGTGTACCTTGCTGACGAAGATACACTGAACCTAGCGTTTGATAGGATTGAATCATTCTTAAAACGTCATCGAGAAGCAAAGATGTCATGAGGAGAATTATCACGGGTGGAATCATGCGCAAGTTACTATTGTACCTGATAGTGACAATTTTACTAGCACCATTAGCAAGTGCGGGGGAGGTAGTAAATCCGTCAGAATTGACTCCTGATTTACTAATTCCTTTTGGCTTGGCACTGACTGTTGCGATAATTCTTTGGAAATTCATGATTCCTAGTCAATTATCAGGCCTACAAGTTGGATTCGAAATAGATGAAGGTCTGTATGAAGTTCACAGTTTGACCAGAGATAAGGAAGATGTCAAGGATTTACTTAAATTGCCGAAAGTTGGTTTTGGTGTAGCACTTTACATGATGGCTATGACCGGTGTTCTGCTTTTGATAGCGGAATTAATCTTCGATTCCTCATCATACTTTTTGCCCAATTTGATGTTGATGGGACTTCTGGTATTTGTCCCGGTTATTATTTCGCCATGGGAATCACTAAATGGTCAAATTATAGGTAAGAAAGACACATTGGGAAAATCAAGAAAACTTACGACCTTCGGACGTAGAATTTTAACATTTGTTGGGCTAGTTGCAGCATCCTTAGCCACATATCAATTTTTAATCCCACAAGTCGAAGAATCAGAGAAACCACTCGTGCTTGCAATATCTGGTTTAGTATTCATGGGCCCAACAATTCTTGCCTATGGTAGGATAATGGGTGCATCTTGGAATATGTTGATGATCGGAAAATTCAGATCTTTTATTGGGAGACCTAATCCAATCGACGCAGTGAAATTAGGATTCGTTGGTAGATTATTTTCATTTATTCTCGTTCTATTCCTTTTCACGATGCCGATAACCGCAGTGAATGGAATAGTCACTGTAATGCACATAATGCTGAATAGTCCGGATAATTCACAAGAAGTTCTAAATTATGGT
>JAPOHM010000212.1 GCA_029979405.1 Methanobacteriota archaeon | reverse complement strand
CAACGATTTCTGTAATTTTAATTCATCCAGATGAAGTCAAGCCATTCCCAATCGCTTTGGTGGCCTTCGCATTTAGCGCATTGTTCCTAACATATGCCTTAGTTAACCGATTCCGAGGGAATAGTGAACGATCAATACCGAAATGGAAATCCTGATTTTGTACTTGTTTTGTAAATTATTTTCATCCCACAGTCCTAAGAATAACTTGCTTCTCGGCGAAGCGTGGACAGTATCGCTAGGCTACCTTTCTCGGAGTCAGAATACAGAGGACGTCAGTCTAGATTCCTCGACAAGATTCCTCACGATTGTCTAGTTCTCATCCCAACTAATCCAGCTTCTATTCGCTCTAATGACGTTCACTATCCATTCCGAGCTAGTTCCTACATGCTATACCTCTGTGGTTGGTCCGAACCTGAGTCTGTATTTATGGCAAAGCATAACGGAAAAAATTGGGTTGTATCATTATTTGTCCAACCAAATGATACAACTGCAGAAATTTGGGAAGGCCGAAGAATTGGCATAGAAGGCGCATCATCAGGATGGCCGATTGATGAAGCCTATTCTCTACTAGAGATGAATGAAATTGTTACTGATTCGTTGAAAAAATCAAATGGGGTGTACTTGATTCAAAATCTGAATGCAGATATTGACCAAATTGTCAACGATTCTCTAACCTCAAAGAGCAGACAAAGAAATACCTACGGAATGGGCCCAATTAGTCTAGTAGATCCTTCCTCTCTCTTAGATGAACTGCGTATTTGTAAATCTCAGGAAGAGATAGATGTTATGCAAAAGTCTGCAGATTTAGCCTCTATGGCTCATTCTATTGCAATGAAAAAGAGCCATACAGGGATTGGAGAATGGGAAATTCAGGCAATAATCGAGGGTTGTTTTCAATCGAATGGTTCTCAATGGAGTTATCCTTCCATTGTTGGTGGTGGTGACAATGCTACAATTCTACACTACCATGCTAACAACCAACCCGTTTCGGATGGGGAGTTGGTTCTCGTAGACGCTGGTTGCGAGGTTGAGGGCTATGCATCAGATATCACTAGAACCTGGCCAGTTAATGGTAAATTTACTGAGCCTCAAAGAGAGATATACAATCTGGTTCTAGAGGCAGAAATTGCGGGAATTGAAGCTTGTCAGGTGGGTGCGCCATGGAACGCATCTCACAAAGCGACTATGGAAGTAATTTCCAGAGGTCTGATTGAATTAGGTATACTGAATTGTACATTTGAAGAAGCCATGGGTGAAGATTTAGACGGCAAAACCCGTCAGTTCTTCATGCATGGAACTAGTCATTCATTAGGTCTGGATGTTCATGACGTCGGAGTAACTAGGCCTGGTGGAAAGGGCGATGGTAGGTTATTAGAGGAAGGCATGGTTCTAACTGTCGAACCAGGGGTATATTTCGCCTCATGGAGGGAGGATTTCGAAATCCCTGAGAGATACTCCGGAATTGGAATTCGTATCGAAGACGACGTATTAATCACCAAGAATGGACCTGTTGTCTTAACTTCTAACTGCCCTAAGGAAATTACAGAAATCGAAACATTGGTTGGCTCAGGGTTGTGATTGTTTGGCCGCTTGGCAAGAAATTCTTGAAACTCAATTAAGTGATAACCCTCCTCGACTTTCTGTTGAGGAAGCCACAATTCTCTACGACCAAGCAGATCAAAACGAATTATTGCACGCTGGATTATTGATGCGTAGAAAGAGAGTTCCGGGAAATAAGGTAACTTATCTTGTAGATCGAAATGTCAACTACACTAATGTATGTACAATAAATTGTCAATTTTGTTCATTCTATCGTCCCCCAGGGCATGAAGAGACTTACACTCAATCGGTAGAGCAAATTAGTGCTAGATTTGCTGAGTTAGAAGATATCGGTGGCACACGCGTGTTAATGCAAGGTGGGGTCAACCCTGATTTACCCATGGAGTGGTACACGAATTTGATAAGCCAATTAAGGGAAAGGCATCCAACTATCGCTTTGGATTGTTTTTCTCCTATCGAGATTGAAGGGATCGCAGAAGTTTGTCAAACATCTACCAAAGAGGTGCTAACACAATTGAAGGATGCAGGAATGCATGGCTTGCCGGGCGGTGGAGCAGAAATGCTCGTTGATGATGTCCGCCTAGACATCTCTCCAAAGAAGGGTGGCTCGGAAAATTGGCTAAGAGTTATGGTAGAAGCACAACATCTTGGACTAACAACATCTGCAACGAATGTCATTGGTTTTGGTGAGAATAATTCACACCGTGTTCAACATATGGATAGGATACGGAGACTACAAGACAGAAGTTTGGCAGACGGATTGATTGGATTTACATCATTCATAGCATGGCCTGTTCAATTAGAAAACAATGACATT
>JAPOHM010000030.1 GCA_029979405.1 Methanobacteriota archaeon | reverse complement strand
TAGAAATGATTCTGTCTTAATCATCTATTTCGTATGTATTAGCACCTTCTCTTTCAAGGCGCTTGTTTACATCTTCGATAGTTTCCCTTGTTTCATCAGAGATACTATTTCCTTCCTGAAGGCGGTCGGTTAGTGAGTTAAGCATTTCTTCGTTTATTCCTTCGTTAGGATCCTCTTCCGAACCGTCCCATTCTCCGCTTTCTAAAGCAGCTAACTTGTCCTGTGCTTCTTGTGCCATCCTTTCTCTGGTTTCAGGGTCTTCGATGGTAAACTCACTTACAAGCATGATTGGGTCCCCGCTTGAAATACTTCCCTCGTACTCCAGAATTTCTCCACCTGCGTTACAAATAACCTGGAATTTGGTTGGATCTTTCGACCTTCGCTTCTTGTGCTTCTTGTAATGATGGACATATGCTTTGTAAGTTCCACCAGGTGCTTTTCCTTCTGGCCAAACAACATTTTCAACAGGCTTCTTGGTCTCTGGTCTTACATTCGCGTCAACGTCCAAAATACCACCACATGCGGACTCACGATTTCCTCCATGTATTCTTTCTCCAGACGGACAAACCACGTGGAGGTCAAGGTCATTGTAATTATTCCAAATTAGTGATATTTGGACATCAGAAGATAGGCCTCCTTCTCTTTCAAGTCGTTGTTTAAGTTCTTCTAATGCTTTTTGTGTAGCCTTTATTGATTCGAGCTCGGAGGCTTCGTTTGCTACAATTTCTGCAAGCCTTTCCTCTTCTGCAGCGGCTAATTCTTCCTGCCTCATTTCTTCAAGTTCTATAGCAATCCTTTCTTCTTCGGCAATTTTTTGCGCCTCTTCTTCCATTAATGCTTTCTCTTTTTCGTCGTCGGTCCTTGTATCACGGTTTTCAGGAGCATCCAACGTAAATTCACAAACGAGCATTATAGGGTCACCATGTGACAATGCACCTTCATAGTGCTTCTTTTCTCCACCTGCATTTACGACTACTCTGAAACTGGTTGGATCTTTCGACCTTCGCTTCTTGTGCTTCTTGTAATGGTGGACATATACCTTGTATTCACCAGGTGGCGCCTTAAAGTCAGGCCAAACAATGTTCTCGACAGGCTTCTTGGTTTCCGGTCTTACATTTGCGTCAACATCCAATTCTCCGCCACATTCAGATACTTTGTTTCCACCGTGAATTCTTTCACCGGATGGACAAAGTACGTGCAGGTCTAAATCGTTGTAATTATCCCACATTAACGAAATCTGTACTTCAGAAGACTTTGCACCCTCTCTTTCAAGACGCTCTTGCAATTCGTCAACTGCAGCTTCATTCTCCATCATCTCTTCCATTACTTCTGATTCCTCGAGTGCGGCGATCTGGGATTGGCGCTCATCCTCTGCTTCAGCCAGTTCTCTTTGACGTTCAGATTCTCTTTCTGCGTTGAGGCGTTCTTCCTCAGCAAGGCGCTCAGCTTCTCTCTCCTCAGCAAGTCTTCTTGCTTCTTCGAGTTCTTGTTGTCTCTTTGCTTCGTACTCTGCCTTGAGGCGAGCTTCTTCTTGTTCGATTGCTTCCTGCCTCGCTTTTTCTTCTTCCATCGCTTTTCTAGCAGCCTCTTCTTCGATTTCCTTTCTGGCTTCTTCTTTAGCGATTAAGATTGCACGCTCATTTCTTCTTTTTTGATTGAGATAATCTTCTACTTCTGCAAGTTTCTTACTAAACTCGTTGTGCGCTCTAGAAAAATCAGGCGCTCCCTTTCTTTTTGCATCTCTTCTCTGTAGGGACATTGTGCGTAATTCTCTATCATCCGAGCGCACTAACATGAACCAAATACCAAACAGGAACGCCCCTCCGAGGATTCCTATCATCAGCCATGAGGCTAGGTCCATGCGTTCCTCTAAAACTAACAAGGACTTATTACCATCGGCGATAATTTATGTATCAAAATATTCAATTTGACAAATCTTTTACCTTTTCAATAAGGTCTAATTTTTTGATTCTATGCATACCGATAGGCGTTAATGCCACCGATATTCCAACAATAACTCCAGTTATGATAAATATCGAAAAGAAATCAGGTGATATTGTGAAGTAAAACGCCCATTGGACCATAGATGAAATTAGTAATACCGTTCCAAAATATGCGAATAAAGATCCTAAAATCCCACCTATCAAACCGATTCCAAGGTGCTCCCAAAACATCATTTTTCCAATCTTATTCATCGGTGCACCAAGAACCCTTAACGTTGCTAATTCGGTATCTCTTTCTGCAAGATTCATCAATAGAGTGTTGAATAAAACAGCTACAGCAATAATGATGCCAAGGAATTCTATCGCATAGAATACCTGTTGCTGTTGTTCCAGTAATTTATCAAAGGTATCTAATGACTCCTGCTTTAGTGTATAGCCGGTCGATATTTCTGCCAGTCCTTCTATCGAATTATTTTCTCTGAATTCAATAAGGACGGAAGTAGATTCTATTTCGACCATTTGTACTAGGTCCAACCTGTGAAAGTACATCGTTCTCGATATTTCACCGCTGGTTATTCCTACAATCTTGACATCTTTGGATTCAAACCCTACTTCGATTTTTACAGTTTGCCCAACATCCCAATCCAAGAATTCAGAAGTACCCTGATCGATTAACACTTCTGGAATGCTCTTATTGATTTCAGGTATTCTTCCTTCTAATAAATCGACAATTATCATAGAATTTGGTTGATCTACTGTTGAGAAATTATCTAGACCAAAGGACATTATTTCACGATTATCGTCTACGAGTCCGAGCGGATAATTGAGCAATAATTCATAATTTGAATCCCTTTCTTCAGCCCACTGGACGATTGAATCATCACCTTCTGTTGGAATATTTGCTTGCAGATCCCACGTTTGTTTATCTTCCAATCCACCTATAATATTCTCTTCCATTGAATTCATCATGAATAACATGGAACCAAACAAAAGCATTGATATTCCAACTGCAAAGAATGTGAAACCAATTCGCATTGGTTTTCTCAAACTGGACCTTATTGATAGCCCCACAGTAGTTGGGAATTTAGAAGTCAATTTTTGTAATCTTCGTGATGATAATTTAACTTCATGTTGGCCTCTAAATACTTTGAGAGGTTGGAGTTTTGATGCCTGTAATGCAGGCCTAATCCCTGCAAGAATAACGATTGAAACTGAAATCAAATTCGTTTGTACTAGTAAAGAGGAGTCTACCTCTTTTGAAATTGGTAAGCCAATCATTTCCTCATAGAAACCTAACATGCCGGGCGCTCCTAAGAAAATTCCGAGAATTGAGCCTAACACTGAACCGATTATTCCAATGGCTAAAGGTGCGATAATGTAGCCAGGAATTATCGCCTTTTTTGGAACACCTAATGTCCTCATGACAGCAATTTCTCGAGCTTGTGATTGAATCAACCTCTGAAGACTCAAAAAGATGGTTATGCCTGCAATAGCAGCAATCATTCCAGTAACATAAGGGAACATTTTGACCGCGGCTTCCGCATCTGCCCTAAGAAGTTCAACAGAAAAAATTCCAGAACGGTCGTAAATACTCATAGGTGATTCATCAACAGATGAAACGATAACCGTAATTTCTTCAATTAGTTGATTCAATTCTTTTCCTTCATCCACATCGCTTGTTGATTGTAAGTCATAGGAAGGAGTTCCCTCTACATCGATTAGAATTCTATTAGCTGAACCTGTGGATAAATTAGACAACCTCGTCAAACCGTCCATTGTAAGGTAGCCTGTCGCAAAAGATGCATTATCAGCAGGAAGTGTAGCACCATCCTGTGCGAAAAAGAGATGTTGAGAATGGAATCCGATTCCGGTAACTGTGAAATTCAGTCTCCCGTGACCTGAACTTATTTCAATTTCTTCACCTATTTTGATACCGATATCCGTCGCAACATGGCTATCTATAACTATCTCATACTGCGAATTAGCGACCTTGCCAGATGCTAAATCAGTATCTGATGGAATCCAAATTTTGTCAATATTTCCTTCATTAATTCCATGCCAGACCGAAGGTATTGCTTTTTCAGTTCCGTCAATGTTGTAGAAAAATATTCCATCAAGAATAAGTCTAGTTTCGCAACCTTCGAGTACTAATTTGTTATTCTGCCAATCAGATTCTATTTTCTGACAAAGTGCATTTGAAGTGGAATTATTCCACACTCCGCTTGGATTTTCAATCCAAATATCGGGCAGGTTTACACCATCATCTCCATCATAAATATCTGCATATAGGTTTGTTGCAGCATTGGCATATGAACCAAATGACACCCCTGCGAAAACGCCAACTGCTACCATAAAAATAACTGCAGATAGCCTTAGTTTCGTACGCCAAAGGCTTCTAGCCAGTCTCTTGGTTAGCAAAACGGACATTTTTTCACCTATACATTTTCATCAGAAATTATTTTTCCACTGTCCAAACGAATAACTCGGTTTGCGTAATTTGTCAGTTTTTCATCGTGTGTAACAATAATACAAGTGATATTTTCAGTCTCACAAGCCTTCACAAGAACCTCCATTACCATCGCTGAGGTTTTTGAATCTAAGTTTCCAGTTAATTCATCGCCGAGCAATAACTTTGGCTTTTTTGCAAGACTTCTAGCGATTGCCACTCTTTGCTGTTGACCTCCACTTATCTCAGCAGGAAATCTATCAATTTCATTTTCAAGCCCAACTAGAGTCAATAATTCAACGGCCCTATCACGATCTTTTTGGCCGGATAGTTCTTGGATGAGCAAAATATTTTCTAAAACTGTTAAATCTTGTAATAAATTGAAAAATTGGAATACATATCCTATATTTTCTCTTCGAAATGTCGTCATTTCTTCAGATTTATCTCGAGGAACATCTAATCCATTAAACGAATATTCTCCAGCAGTTGGGCTATCTAAAGCTGCAACGCAGTTTAGCAGAGTTGTCTTGCCTGAGCCAGATGGTCCGAGTAGCACAATTCGTTCTCCCTTTGAAATTGATAAATCGACTCCATCAAGTGCTTTTACTACACCTGATGTCATATCATAGTGCCTTTCCATGCCTTTGATTTCGATTAAACCCATGTCTCTCATTGCAATTAGCAGAAGGCTACTTATCTAATTTTAGTAAATTTTCAGCATTTGCAACCATAGGAAAGCCTTGAGAATAAAATTCAGTTAGGCGAAGCATGGCAGGCATAGATGACCTACTGCCAAATGGCAGAGGCGTTTGGGTTCCAATAGACCACGGGGTGTCTGATTATCCCGTTGAAGGGTTGACAGACTTGAATGGAATAATTGCTGATCTTAGTAACGCAGATGCAATTATTGCCCATAAGGGTGTAGTAAGTAAATACTCATCAAAATTTTCTAGATTCATCGCTCATTTGTCTGCATCAACTCGCCATGGAGGCGATGAAAATTCTCTGAAAGTCTGTGTAGGAAATGTGGAAGAATCAATCAATAGAGGAGCAAAAGGAGTCAGTGTTCAAGTAAATATGGGCTCATATGGAGAGGGTGAAATGATCGAAACCCTTGGTGAAATTACCACCGACGCTTTCGAACATAATGTTCCCGTTCTTGGCATGATGTATCCGCGTGGAGAGAATCTTAACGTCATGGAAAATGATGATACCAAGGCTGTTGCACATGCAGTTAGGCTTGGCTTTGAATTGGGTTGTGATGTTGTAAAAACAAAATGGACAGGTTCAATTGAATCATTCAGAAAAGTAGTTTCCGCAGCTCCGATACCGGTTTTAATCGCAGGAGGACCATCTGGAAAAACAAACGAAGAGATTCTGCTGATGGTTTACGAGGCTATACAAGCAGGAGCAGCAGGTGTGTGTATGGGCAGACAGATTTTTGCTAATCAAAATCCATCTGCAATGATTGACGCTCTTCGCTTAATCGTACACGAAGGTTTAGATGTTCAGAACGCTATGATGAAATCAGGATTGTGATAATATCGAAATTTGGCTTGAATCCGGAACAAGAATTTCTGGAGTAGACCGGGTACTAAACGATGATTTGGTAATAGACGGTAATGCGCTTTACATCGAAGGAAATAATGTGGGGCAGGTTGTTGATGTTTCAAATTCACAAGGTCAATCATTTGCCAGATCGATTGCAGGAAGTGTAAATTGGATTCTTCTTGAATTCGGTAATTGGAAGATGATTCCTATTGAAAATGTCATTGCCGCATGTGACGGAGGCCCGACAAAGGTAGCAGCCAGGATAACTGAACAAGAACAGATTTTGGGTGCTACTTTCGCTCTTGAAATAGGCGTTGATGCAATTCTTATTCCTGAGGACTTAATCGAAAGTGGTTTAATCGCAAAATCCCAACGTGGAGAAAAAGCAACGAGGACGGATATAAAAGAAAACAAGAATGAATTTTCACTCGAGCAATTAACCATAACCGAAGTGAGAGAAGGTGGTATTGGAGATCGATTTTGTGTGGACCTTACCTCCTTATTAGAAATTGGAGAAGGGTTGCTGGTAGGTTCAAGTGCGTCTTCGCTAGCATTAATTCATAGTGAAACTGTTGAATCTGAATTTGTTCCCACAAGACCATTCAGGGTTAACGCTGGCCCTGCAAATTCTTATGTTTTGATGTCAGACAACTCCACGAAGTATCTATCTGAATTGAAAATGGGTGATGAAGTGATGATAGTAAATAGTAGTGGATTTACCAAATCAGGAACTATTGGCCGAATAAAAATCGAAAAACGGCCGTTTATTCTAATAAAATGGATTGATGCAAACAATAATGAAGCAGGTACCTTCCTTCAACAAGCGGAGACTGTTCGATTGGTAACCCTAGATGGAAGTTTGCAATCTGTGACAGAATTGAATCCAAATACGAAGGTACTCGGTGTAAATTTTGAATCAGGAAGACATGTTGGGGAAATAATTAACGCTAAAGTCACCGAATTGTAGGTGTTTTTGTGGCCGTACTTGGAACTGGGGAATCACATGGAGGGTGTAGCATCCTACATGCCGCAGGTTTAGGATATGGTTGTTCTTTAGCGCTAGATCTACCGGTTAAGGTAAAGTTACTCGACAAAGCGTCAAAAAAAGGTTTGAATGATCCTGATGACCTATTACAATCTGTAGCGAACATATGGGAATCATCCGAACTTACACAAGGCTTTGAAGAGTACCATTGGAGCATCTCATCCAGTATTCCTCCACGACAAGGTCTTAAATCGAGTGCCGCCATTTGTGTAGCTGCATTTAGAGCGTTAGCTGATGCTGAAGGAATTAATATGGAAATACACCAGATAGTTCACATGGCAGCACTGGCGCAAGTTGATGCTGGAGTGTCACTAACAGGAAGCATAGACGATGCTTGGGCAGCTGCGGATGAGGGATGGAAATTAATCGATATCAATGCTGAAACCATCCAATCTGGAGTTTTACTTGAATCACCAGGACCACAATCAGAAGAATGGGCCGTCTTAATCGTAATTAGAGGCGACAGAGAGTCGCGGCCTCAATTGGAAGATTTTTCATTCCATCAACAAGCATTTGCACAATCACTGAATGCATTACAAGAAGGCAATGATTTAGTCGCATTAACGTGGAACGGTCGCGGTGTAGTTGGTGCCTTAAATGACCCACTTGGTAGAAAATTAACTAATGATGCCTTCGTAAATGGAGCAAGGGCCGCTGGAATTTCAGGATCTGGCACCGCGATTGTAATTTTTGTACCCGCTAAAAATGAACCAACATTAAACAGATTACGTGAATTCTACACCAAATTAAACAAATTTGAGTTAATTGAAACAACAGTTTTGAACAAAAAAATTGAATAAACAAAATACTCACATTGATGAATGTGAATTTTTTGGCCGTAACGAAGGACATGAAAATGAGCCTTGGCGATAATTTGGTTGTGACTCTTTTTGGAGAGTCACACGGCCCTGCTGTTGGGGCATTGATAGAGGGCATGCCACCAAACTTAGAACCTGATTTTGATCTTTTAATCGAAGACATGATTTCGAGAAGGCCAGGAAGTGGATTAGCAAGTAAAAGAAAAGAAACAGATGAGGTTGAAATCCTTTCTGGAATATACGAAGGCAAAACGACAGGGATGCCTATATTGTTACTCATAAAAAACAAAGATGTTCGCTCTAAAGATTACTCATTTTTACCACATCAACCAAGACCAGGTCATGTTGATTTCCCAATAAATGCCAAAACAGAAGGCGCCGCAGATTTGAGAGGAGGAGGTTCATTCTCCGCCCGTTTAACAGCAGGCTTAGTAGCGGCTTCTTCTCTCGCACGTAATCTGATACCAGATGATTGGAAAATAGAGGCTAAAGTCGGAGCTCTCGGAGGAAAAGAAGGAGAGGATGGAATACAACTTGCGGAGGAAGCAAGGAAACAAGGTGATTCATTAGGTAGTAGAGTTGATTTGGTTATTTCAGGCCTTCCTGTAGGTTTAGGAGAGCCCTGGTTTGATGGAATTGAGCCCGCTTTAGCAAGAGGACTTATGGCGATTCCAGCAGCAAGAGCCGTTGAATTCGGCAGAGGAGTAAATGCCGGTGAAATGAGAGGTAGTGAACATAATGACAAGTATGGTGAAAACATGGAATTATCGAAAGGAGCCGATGGAGCACTTGGCGGAATGGCAAGTGGCGCCCCAATCCATGTCCGAGTAACATTCAAGCCACCGAGTGGAATTTCCATCCCTCAAAACACTTACAATCAAACCTCTGGCATAATCGAAGAACTAGCAATTAAGGGCAGGCACGACCCTGTAATTGCACCTCGTGCTAGACCGGTTGTAGAAGCCGTAGCAAGATGGATCATCGCAGATTTAGCAATTCAGGGAGGGTACATCGATGCATGATGAATATGTGGTTCACAAATTCGGTGGCTCCTGTCTTAGAGAAAGTGGAGACATTGAGAAAATAGCAAAAATAATTCAAAATTCAGATAATAAACCTGTAATCGTAGTTTCTGCGTTGTGGGGGGTAACCGATAAATTACTTCGAGCGTTGAAAGATACCCAATATAGCGGGAAAATCGTTCAAGACTTAATCTCACAACACACAATTTTTGCTCCCGAAATTAGTTCAGGACCTTTTGCTGATAAATTTCAAAGGGTAATTGATGGTATTTCTGGAGAAGTTATGAGACTATCTTCAGGGACTTTATCCATAGAATCTGAAAACCTAATTCTTGCAGCAGGGGAAAGATTGAGCGCACTTGTAGTTGCTCAGAGATTGCGAACAATTGGAATCGATGCACACCCGATTGGTGCTGAAGATATTGGGTTAAGATTGAAAGGCTCTGGAAAAGCAAAAGAAATCGATATAGACGAATCTAAACAGTCAATGGATTTTGACATGTTGAGAGGTGTTCCTGTTTTGACTGGATGGTTTGGGAAAGGTAGCGATGGAGGTTTAGCAATCTTATCAAGAGGTGGTTCTGACCATTCAGCCGCTGCTTTTGCGAATTTATTAGACGCTAAGAAACTAATATTATGGAAAGACGTTGACGGAATTAAACCACTAAACCCAAGATGGGGAGTTCAAACACAATCAATCCCATATTTGGGCTATGGCCAAGCAGCTGAGTTAGCAATACATGGCACTTCTGTCATACATCCAGCTACCGTTTCTCCGCTTATCCAATTAGGAATTCCCTTGGAGATAAATAACATCAATAATCCTACTCTGGTAGCTCCAACAATTATCGGACCAGACATAAATTCTGACAAATTGGTTGCAATTGGATGTCAACCCGGTGTTTCTCTGATAACTGATGAAAAGCCAATTAGTTCAGAAATACTTTCACTAATCAAACAAAAAGACGTTGTTCCTTGGCATCTCGAAACCGGGAATAACAGTATGAAGTTGATATTACCAAATCAGTTCGTGAGTAAATATCAACAAGTCTTTGAAGGGAAAATAGAACACCGTAGTGCTATAATTACTGTTATTGGAAAACATAAAACCCTAGGCCCCATGTATGAATTTGTTAGTAATAACGAGTTTGGTACAAGATACTTGGTCGATACCAGCAATTTAGGAATTGAAATATCTGATTTGTATCACTCTTTGTTCTCTCTCCAAGACTGTAGATGAGTTGGTAAATCCAAAGCAAACAAACCGCCTACAATCAGGAATACGAATAAGGTACCAAGTGCTACACCGTACACTGAAATCAATTCAACTGATTCTTCGAGTCGCATTGCGGTTTGTTCAGAAAACAGTCCTACAAACGCAGGTAAAATCGTGTTTACTGACAATACGACCATTGCCAACGAACCTGCGATTAATGGATTGATTACCAACGAACGATGGTATTTGCCCACTATCTTTTTCACATTCATAACGTATACTTCCCTTGTCCTGATCGATGTATCAAGCATACTGAAGCGAATTACACCATTGGATAATTCGAAATACATCACGAGTAATACGGCATAAACAACAACCAATATTGTTAGCAATAATTGACTGTCTGCCAAATCAAAGACATCCTGTGATAATGATACCTTAGATGATGCGAATCTCATTACGGATATGATGAATAAAACGTAGGATGTTAACATAAATCGAGCATCTCTTTGCATTGTCCCCCAGAATCCACATCCTACTGCGCCTATAATCACCAATAATTGAAGTAGCCCTGCAATCGTTGTACTACCAGTAATTGCAAACCAAATTGTTCCAACAGATGGAGTTACAATATATGTCAAAATTCCAAGTGCAATTAAGACTCCATAGCATCC
>JAPOHM010000089.1 GCA_029979405.1 Methanobacteriota archaeon | reverse complement strand
TAGCCAAAGGTCAGTATCATACCACTGAGTAGGGTCAAACATGAATTCGTCTGGACCATATCCTAATGAGTCCCACATTGTAAGTGTCCAGAATGCGTCTATGTCTGAATAACCATCACCATCAAGGTCAGGACATCCGAATCTGTCGATAGTAGAATTACCAGCTTTGTCCGTACAGAAATCGACATTTACTCCATCGAAATTATCCCCGTAGCCATCACCATCAGTGTCAGCCCACTGGCTTGGCTCATCGACAAATGCATCTGCACCCATAGCAACGGTCCATCCTAACTCTGGGTCAGAGTATCCGTCACCATCTGAGTCAATACATCCGGTACGGTCTCTTGTTGAGTTACCGAAGAAGAATGGGCAGTCATCCGGGTTTGTCCCAAGTGGATTATCTCCAAACCCGTCTCCGTCTCCATCGCTCCACTGAGTTTCATCTTGCAAGAAATCATCTACAAGGTCTGCCCATCCATCTGAATCGAAGTCAGGGCAGCCCTTCGCCCCACCTTGAGTTGCTGTTCCTTCCTGCAACGGGCAGAAATCAACATTATCTGAGAATCCATCATTGTCATCGTCGTTATCTTCTCGGTCGTCTAAGCAACCGTCACCGTCATTATCGTTTGATGCATTCTTTCTCCAATTTGTTATACCATTTTTGCATTGGTCAACTTCATTGATTATACTGTCATTGTCATTATCGTTGTCCTCGTTATCGTTGCGACAACCGTCACCATCTCTGTCGTTGTTTTGTGAGGAGACCCAACCTGTTTCACCTCTCGGGCATTCATCAAATTCGTCGAAAATACCATCATTATCATCGTCTGGGTCTTCGTTAGAGTTCTCATCCTCACATCCGTCACCATCTTTGTCGGTTTGGAATTCTGAGGTCCAGTTTGTAGCACCTTGTGGGCAGTCATCAATAATGTCGTTTAATCCATCACCGTCATCATCGGAATCACATACGTCGCCAATGCCATCAAATTCGAAGTCTTCCTGAAGAGGATTTGCAATATATTGGCAGTTATCATTGACATCTAAGACACCATCCTCATCATCATCAAGGTCCTCGTCAGAATCTCTGCATCCATCGCTGTCAATGTCTGTTGTGTTATCCACAGTCCAATCTAAAAATCCTGATGGACAATTGTCATCGATGTCAATAATGCCGTCGTTGTCATCATCTAAATCTTCTTCAATATCGTTGCACCCATCTGAATCATGGTCTAGTGATGTATTGGATTGATTCCAATTTGTGAAGCCATATTGGCAATCGTCTAAGACGTCATGTAATCCGTCATTATCATCGTCATTATCGCATTCATCTCCCTTAGCGTCAAGATCGTAGTTACTCTGATTTGCATTTGGTTTGTTCAAGCAATTATCCACGTAATCTCTTATTCCATCCCCGTCTTTGTCATGTTGGAATTTCCAAACGAAAATATCAGATTCACTTGCTGTTTTTGGAGTGTTACCAAACCAAACGGTGCCGCTAAAATCTCCCCCCGCAAGGATTGAGCCGTCGCTAAATGTTAGGAGGGCACCAACAGTATCGTTACCGGCTCCTCCAATACTCAATGCCCACTGGAAATCGGAGTCATTATCCAACTGTGCAATAAATCCATCATAGTATCCGTTTGAGTAATTCATTCCGAGATTGTAATTGTCAAAGGTCATGTTTGCAATGTGAGTTCCACCAAACTGAACCTGTCCTTTTTGGTTAACTGATAACGATTGAATTCTGTCGTCTCCACCACTACCTGCTCCAAATGTCCACAACTGTGTACCATTCGCATCATACCTAATCACCAAGACATCCCAATTACCGTAACCACCTTTGACTGTTCCACCTTGTTGCTTGTAATTTTGTATGTAATTTCCACCAACGACGATTCCACCGAACGGGTGGATTACGATATTATTGAAGTAAACACCACAATTAGAACCAAGCACACACTGAGTGCTATCGGTATATCTACCCCACAAGAAGCTACCATCATCGGCATATTTTACAACGAAGCCTGCCCAAGTTCCAGCAGGATTGGAGGAAAAGGCACCATTGTTCCACTGCTCATTACCAGTATTGTATCCTGCAATGTAAACTGAATTTGTAGAAGATTCGTGAACTAACTGGAATGGGGTAGAGATCCCTGCACCAGTCGAATGTTTAGCCCAATCCCACCCTTGAGCTGAAAAGTTGTAATATGCAACGAAAAACTTAGAGTTACCAGATTGGGTGTAATCGACTAATTGACTTGCATTGAATTCTGTCAAATTTTGGTAATAACCTGTAACATACAAATTATCGTAATTGTCTGCTACAACATCCCATCCAACGTCGATGTCGAAACCACCGAACTTCATTGCCCAATCAAATTGGCCTGTGCTATTGACTCTAGCTACCCAGCCATCAAATCCTGTTGTGGTGATTACTGTCCCATTGAAATCTACTGAACCTTGGAAATATCCGGTTCCATAGACGTCGTCATTCGAGTCCACAGTTACTCCTCTACATTCATCATAATAGGTCGCAGTTCCTGTTGATACTGCCCAGAGCCAAGTACCATCTTTTGATAATTTAGCTATCAAAATATCTCCTTCCCCTTGGGTGTAAACAGTGATAGCACCAAATTGAGAAACTTGGTAAATCGTTCCACAGACGATGATATTGCCCTGAGAATCAAATATCATTTCGTATATTTCGTCAACTTCGTTTGAGCCTCCGGTTGCTGACCAGTTTGTATTTGCGGATCTTGACATACCTACCGAGTTTAATGCCTCGATTTGTCCTAATGTTAACTCGGAATCATCAATTATTCTTGGATTTGGATTAATTTCCTCGGCGATTATATCTACAGGGGAAAATTTTGCAATAGGTGTTGCTAGAGAAAGCAACAAGCAGGCAAGAATACCTACAGACAGTACTCGGCGCATGTTACTCCGTAACATGTCTGCTTCATCAAAACAACGGCTTTCTGCCTATCATACAAAGGGAGGACGCGAAATGACCGCCCTGACTTTTTTCCTCGGAGATGCGACAATCAGTACCTCATCTCCTGGTGCAACTCCTGAGATGTAACCCATGCCAATTCCAGTTCGGTCAAGGGAAGGTGCGGGAGCACCGCTTGTTAGTGTGCCTATCTGGTTGCCATTCATGTCTTCTACAACCTTCCCTCCCCTTGGAAGTGGACCTTTTTCTAGTTGTTTCACTCCCCACAACCTAGCATCTTTTTCAGAGTGGGATATGACTCGTTCTTTACCAACGAAATCATGCTCAGTATCCAAACCAAATGGTACATTAGTTTCCCAAGAATCTCTGTGTAGTAGAGGATTCTCATCAAGGTTTGGAGAAGCAAAATCAACACCGGACAGCAAGAAACCCTTCTCTAACCTCAAGGTATCTCTTGCCCCTAAACCCACTGGTGTTGCACCAGCATCAACTAAGCTACGCCACAATTTTGGTGCATCAGAATTAGGGATGAATATTTCATAGCCTGCTTCACCTGTGTAGCCAGTCCCTTGAATCCACCCTGTAATATCCAGTTTGTTTTCTTGGATTCTAGCCCACCTAAACCTTCCAACATGATTCCCCAAACCAAGTGTTGCTTCACAGTATTTCTTTGCATCCGGACCTTGAAGCGCTATAATGCTAGTATCTGGCGATAGATCCTCTAGAATAACTGAGCCATCTTCAGGTAGTAAAGAGTTGAACCAGTCCCACATGACTGGAATCATACTGGCATTAGGTACTCCAAGAATTTCGTTTTCAGATACCACTGCGAAAATCATGTCATCTATCAAGTATCCATCGTGGTCAAGAAAATGAGTGTAAGCACAGCGGCCAGATTCTATTGCAGTGACTTTTTGGGTTGCTATTGACTCCAACCATTCCCTTACGTTATCACCCTTGAAACTAAATGAACCCATGTGTGAAACGTCAAACAGACCCGCACTTGACCTGCATGCTAAATGTTCTTCAGTGATGTTAGTATACCAAATCGGTAACTCGAAACCATGGAAATCAACTATGTTAGCATCAAGAGCGACGTGCTCATCGTACAATGCTGTTCTAACTGGGTTACCGGTTGCCATGTTCACGTGTAGAGTAATTCAGCATTAAATTATCACTGAGAAATGCACTGATTCATTTTCGTGAAATCGACCAATTTTTCCTGCCCAAACCTTCAAGCGCAATTCCTGTCAAAGCACCCCAAACGAATACAGATTCAATGTTTGCAATAAGCAAACCAAACATAACTATTGAAGACATTATCCAATGATGTAACCAAAAACGTTCGCTTCTGATATGTATTTTGAAATTCTCTGTGAACCATCTCGTGAAAGCGAACGCTAGTACAAGAGATATCGAATACCATGCGAACTCCATCGAAGTTGGGTTTTTTGACTACTATTTCGTACTTTTCAGTACGCCACTGGCACAGGGTCTAACATTCTCCACAAATACCACGACGCAGCCGTCTTAAATGGACTCCATCTTTCTGCTTCATTGAGCACTTCATCCTTGCTTTCGAGATTTGGGTTAAGAATTTTGACAGCTTTTACAAGACCAATGTCACCAATGCTGAATACGTTTGGCCTCAACAAGGAGAAAATCATGAGCATTTCAGATGTCCAAGGGCCAATACCTCTGTAACTAGTGAAATGCTTGTGTATTTCATCATCAGACATTTCAGAATAATTTTGATTTAGAAATTCATTTGGATTATTTGCTATTCCAAGTATGTAGCTAGTTTTTGATTTAGTCAATCCACATGCTGCAATTTCTTCAGCAGAAAATGAAGAAATATTCTCTGGAGTGATTTCTCCGACTTTCTCCCTCAACCTATTCCATATTGCTTCTGCTGCAATTACAGAAATTTGTTGCCCAACAATCGAATTCACAAAAGTTTCGAACAAGTCACCTTTACCGGAGAGAAATCCATCTGAATATTTCTCAACAACAGGTGCCAGTAATTCATCCTGAAGAAGAAATTCTCTTGCAGCATCCCACCAATCGGGTTTTCCAACAGGCATCATTTTGAGCCCTCCAGAAGTCTAGTTGGAGGATGGAATTCCTCGAACAATGTCGTCACCAATCCTCGTAATCTCATCTACTAATTCATCTATTGTTTCTTTACTTACCGAAGGGTTAGCAATAACTGGGCGCAGGATTGTATTCTCTCCAATGTTTGATTGTGAAATCATAAAATTACCAGATTTCACAAGTCTGTCACGTAGAGTTGAATTCACTTCATTGTGATCGATAGATTCTGCAGTGAATCTAATACAAACATTTGACCATTCCCTATTAGACATCATCTCGAGATTCGGATGACTCTCTACTTTCATTTGCAAGTAATTTGCCAAGTCAACGTAATTTTCAACAAGTCTAGCCCAGCCTGCATCCCCTTTTTCCCGCCATGCCAAAAAGAGTTTCAAGGCATCATTTCTTCTTCCACATTGGAGGCTGGTTCTACCTAAATCTACATCTTCAGCATCTCCCAAAAACAGGTAATGTGCAACATTGCCATGCGAGCATATCTTACGAAGAATCTCAGGCTTTTTGATTAGAAATGCTGAGCATACTAATGGAAGACCCATCATTTTGTGAGAATCCCAACATACAGAGTCTGCAAGTTCGACACCATCCATCAGTCTGCGATGTTTAGCACTGAACAAACAAGAGCCTCCCCAAGCAGCATCAACATGAAGCCATATTTTTTGATCTGCGCATATTTCTGCAATTTCTTTCAATGGGTCGAAGGCTCCTCTAACAGTAGTACCTGATGTAGCTACCAGGCAAAATGGAGTTTGCCCGTTGATTCGAGTTCTTTCGATTTCTTCTTGTAACTTGTCAGGCCTTAATTTACCATCGGAATCGCATTTGACTTTTATCACATTATCGAATCCTATACCCAAAACATTAGCAGCCATTAGAACAGAATAATGCGACTCTTCTGACACATAACACACTAGATTCTCACCATCGAATCCACGTTGTTGACCTAGTGGGTCAATTACATACCTAGCACACATCATTCCAATCATGTTACCATTCGAACCACCTGTGGTCAGTGTACCGTTGCCATCAGGGAAACCAACCATTTCGCATGCGGGCCCTGCCACCGCGGGCCCAGCCTGGGGGCCAGGCAACCAAGGGAAAACTGCCATTTCGCATGCGGGCCC
>JAPOHM010000218.1 GCA_029979405.1 Methanobacteriota archaeon | reverse complement strand
GCTTGCCTCGACAGGTCTTCTTTCACTATTGGCTCATCGGAATCTAGTATAACAATTCTTAGATATTGGAGCATGTCGGTAGCATCAAGCTTCAACAAAGTCTCACTCAGTTTGCTAACATGAACGAAACCCCCCGATTCTACATAATTCTTGAAGTCGTCAGAATTCTCGTGCTCCTTTGTGAATGCCTTTATTGCATTCACAACGCCCCCAGTAGAATTGACATAGGAACTCTGATTGAATGTTGAAATCTGATAACTCACATTATCGTGGTCCTTTCTTTCAATCGTGAATGGTCCTTCGATAATATCCCAATGATCGTCATTGAAGAATATTTTTGATTTTTTCACTAAGACAGTTAATTTGTTTTCGTCGTCATCCAGCCCTATGATGCGGTAGCCTTGCTCTTTACTGGTCTGATGATGGACATTCGTTACTCCTAAAATTACAAACAATTCTCTATTGACAGGATGGCTCATGTGCTCTCCGGGTTGTGGTCGCATAAGCGGCCTTACACTAACGGGCTAATATACTCTGCTCACTTCAATGCTGAACCTGTAAATAAAGCACCAACTAAAATTAAACCCGCATTTTGAACGACTTTACTCATCGTGTTATTGGCTTGACTCGATTTCCAATCCCCTTCAAGGGCGAACTTAGCAAAATGCTCACAGTTCCTTGCTATCGGGTTATAATCAGCACGATTCACCATGCTTCTGGCTCTTTGTAAGACAGGAACCGGATTTTCTGGTATATCCTCCACTACAATATTCCTCCCTTCGGAAAATACATCGTAAGGAGTCAATCCGATGTGATAGCCCGTATGGGTATTCTTCCCCTTTGAAGGCCAAATAGCATTCAATATCTTGAGATTCGTATTGGGCTTTTCCAATTCACCCTCGTAAGGCCCACCGAACTGATACACCATTTGCTTTCCAGTCTTGGGGTGATAGAATTCAGAAGCTACGCCGTAATGCCAGTAATTTGAATCCATAATTTTACGCTTCAAAACAGCGCCAAATGGATACGGCATATCATATTCCATACATTCGGCGAAGAGGCATGATAAAATTAGATTTACGGATTTACTCAACACAGAACTATGAAAGCCTTTGAACGGGAACAGCCATTGCAACAAGTGTGACTGATGAGCAAGAGCCTCAGACAGAGCTTGAACCGGTTAAGACAGTCTTTGTTGTATGCCGAGACATTCCTGTTACTGTGAAAGCCAAATTAGTAATCCTCAAAGCGGAAAGAGGTTGGAATTCTTGGGCCGACATGATTTACGATGTAGTAAATGAATGGTATGAGGAGGGGAAATCATAGAAGCTGACTTTGAAACAGTTATCCCTGGCTCTCCTAAATCTATGAGAAGACCACGCATAGGAAAAAAGGGCCAACACTCATTCATGTTTATGGATCGTAAGACAAGTGAAGAAATCAGAATAGTCAAGCAACACGCAAGCGAGATATGGAACCACTCTCCGATACAAGGGCCAGTAAAAGTAGAGATAGAAGCGGCATTCCCATGCCCAAAGAGTGCGTATAGAGTCAAAAACCCTGCAAAAGCCCAACATAAAGATTCTAAACCAGACATAGACAACATAGCGAAATTCTATTTGGATGCCCTGTGTAATGGACTGGTCGTTGAAGATGATTGCCAAGTAATCTCGTTAAGCATTGGAAAACATCGACTAGCGCAGGGTGAAGATGCATACACTAAGGTAAAGATAACAAAGGTGACGACATGAAGGCAGGTGAAGTCGAGCAGATAATGAATCTTGTAAAATCTGTATTCAGTCTTACAGATTTTCCAGAGCACGAAAAAAGACTTAGGGAAAAATTATCTCAATTAAAGCTGAAAAAGGAGACGCCTAAAATTGACACCAATCAATCAAGATACATCGAAAGAGCAAGACAATGGGCTGCGGAATTTTCCAAAAAATACGGCCAAGTCACAGTCGAAGATGTGCTAATCAACATACCCCCCCCTGATGGAATGTCTAAGAGAGTAATCGGAGGCATCTTCCGAGGCCAAATGTGGGAAAGAATAGGCGAAAGAACTGTGGCGACACCTAACGAACCTAATAGGGCATTCAAGATCATTGGAGTATTCAGACTCGCAGGAACGAGCCCTCCAAGAATTACAGATTGGACTAACGAATGGGATTAGTCATTCTTCCTCAGCGGTCAAACGAAGTTTGCGAATCCACTTCACATAATCATCTCCTGTGAGGTGTTCACCCGCGCTCCAGTCAGGTTTTGTGTCATCAGAAAAGGTATTTCTTGCCATCATTCCAACTCAATTAAACTAGCGAGCATT
>JAPOHM010000247.1 GCA_029979405.1 Methanobacteriota archaeon | reverse complement strand
GTCCATCATGTGGACATGAAACCACTATGACTATTGAGAACTTTACAAATTCTCATGGTAAAGTTTTACTCCACAGAATCAAGGATGGAAATACAATCTATCAAGCACACACAAGACAAGTGTTAGTAGATTTGGTTGAGTCGGGTGAGTATGATGCAAGCAAGTTCTGTTTGTTAGGTTCTACTTCACCATCTGGTGAGAAGATACCACTATGGATGCAAGGTCAATATTGTGAGATGAGCATTCTTGAAGGAGGTGAATAGATGACGAAATTTAGTGACTTCCAAAAATTTGTTTTCACATCTTCAGAGGCATACAAAGAATGGTCCAAAGCGTGTAGCTTCCATAGAGGAAGAGACAAAAATCACTCTTGCGGAAATCAAAAAGCATGTGAAAAGAGGCTAAGAAACGCTCACAGTTTGGAGTTGGCGCACAGGGGTTGGATTTGATGGGAGGTCGATGTTATTTCTATGATGATGCCGGGAAAAAAGAGGCTACAGAATTCACCGATAATTTCCAAATCATTCCAGAAAGATTTGTCTCATACGAAAGAGATTGGTATAGTGTGGAGCAGGCATTCCAGGCACTAAAGCTGGTTGAAAAAGAAGGATTTGAAAAAATATATTCTGAAGCGCCAAATGATGGGGAAAGTGAATATTACTATGGAAATCGTGTATGGTGGCTTGGATCTAAAATGGGTGGATTCAATATGAAAGATAATTGGGACGTTAACAAGGTGAAAGTGATGTTCATCCTCAATCTCGAAAAATATATCCAACATCCTAGGGCTATCGAGGAGTTAGTTGAACTGACTGGTAATGCAAGACTAATTGGGAAAGACAGTACAGACTCGAAAAGGCATGGACAAATGTGGGATTTTTGGAATGGCGCTATTCAAACAGAGATAAGAAATTCGAAGAATATCGATGGACTAAAGAATCTTCTTTCCAAAATTCAAGGCATGAACGGTGAACAAGTCGAAACATATCTTCTGAATAGTGTAGGAGAGTGATTAGGTATGGTTAGGACAAGTGAAACAGACCCGATGAAAATTGCCACCATTGAACTTGATGATTGTAAGGTCGGATTCAGCCTATGTCCCGGAAAGAAACAAGAAAAACCAGAAAGTGGTGTTCCTTGGAATAGGTGTCTGAACACTGACCTAGAATTAATTTCCAATGCTGGCTTCGATGTGGTTGTATCATTAATCGAAGATTTTGAATTCAGTGAACTCGATGTGGAAGAACTAAGCGATACAAAAACATCAGAATATGGAATGAGTTGGATTTGGGCACCAATAGTTGATGGCTATATCCCATCACCTGACATTGCCTCTGAACTTAATTCAATCATAGATTCCCTAGTGGATAGTCGTTCAGTGTTTATTCATTGCAAGGGAGGTTTAGGGAGGGCAGGAACAATCGCTTCTTGGCTGTTAACTCACAACGGCTACACTGCAGAAGATGCAATCCTCAAGGCGAGAACGGTACGGAAAGGAGCAGTAGAGAACATGGATCAAGTAAATTGGATCAAGGCAAACGCAGGACGACGGTTGTAGATAGATTGGTCCGCGCTCCCGGACTTGAACCGGGGACCCCCTGATGGCTGCCTACAACCAATGTGTTTCCAGTCTACAGTCAGGTGCTCTAGCCAACTGAGCTAAGCGCGGTACGGTCTGTTCGGGCGACCTCTTGTTTATCTCGC
>JAPOHM010000243.1 GCA_029979405.1 Methanobacteriota archaeon | reverse complement strand
GTTATCGAAGAACATGTGACAAATCATATCCAAAATATTGAGGATATTGACAATTTAATTCCTTCTGTCTTGAAACCATGTAAGTATGCAGCTAGAGTAGCTGCCAAAACGTTGGCTATTTGAAACCTCGCTTTTGCATTCATCGTTATTGGAATGAGGGTTGCTCTTTCCACTCTAATTTTCCACTCACCACGCATGATCGTGACAAAACCATTTTCATAGACACAAGCAACTCCACCCGCCTTACAATGTTCGACAATCGCTGGGGCGTTTTCGTCCATAGAGAAATAAGCCACGTTGCATCTCAATTTATTTCCAACAGCAATACAATTTTCATCTTCCCCATTCAAAACAGCCCATCCATCTGGTTTAATGCTTTCAACCACTACTGATTTAACGCGTGTTAAGTCTTTCAAATCGTGTACATCTCCTAAACCTAAATGATCCTCTTGTATATTCGTGATGATTCCAATATCACATTTTTTAAAACCTAAACCGGCTCGCAAGATTCCACCTCTAGCACATTCTAGTACAGCAAACTCTACATTTGGATCTTTGAGTATATATTCTGCACTTTGCGGCCCAGTTGTATCTCCTTTTTCCATCATGTGATTGTGAATGTATATACCATCTGAGGTCGTGAAACCAACTCTAAAACCGTTGTTTTTCACCATATGGGCAAGCATACGTGTAGTTGTTGTTTTCCCATTTGTTCCCGTTATGGCAAAAATTGGAATTCGGGAAGGCTTCCCTGGAGGGTATAACATATCAATCACTGGGGCCGCCACATTTCTCGGTAGTCCATCGGACGGTGCTAAGTGCATCCTAAATCCTGGAGCGGCATTCACTTCCAAAATTGCTCCGCCATTTTCCTTGAGTGGTTGCGTTAGGTTTTCTGCCATAATATCTATTCCACAAATATCCAGTCCTATCACTCTCGAAATACGTTCTGCCATGAAAACATTTTCAGGATGCATTAAATCCGTCACATCAATAGAAGTTCCACCTGTACTCAAGTTTGCCGTTGATTTGAGATATACTATTTCATCTTTTTTCGGAACAGTCTCAAGCGAATAATTTAATTTATTGAGAAGTTCTTCGGTATCTCTATCAACCTCAATTTCTGTGAGCACATTTTCATGGCCATACCCTCTTCTTGGATCCTTGTTTGTTTCATCAATCAACCATTGTATTGTGTTTTTGCCATCCCCAATAACATGAGCAGGTACTCTTTGGGCAGCAGCGATGACTTTGTTATCGATTACTAAAACCCGAAAGTCAAAACCTGTAATAAATCTCTCTACGATTACACGTCTGGAATACTTTTTTGCGTGATGAAGACCAGCAACAGCATCCTCCCAATTGTTGACATTAATGGAAGCTCCTTTTCCATGATTTCCATCCAAAGGTTTGATTACAATTGGGTAATCAATTTGTTTCATCGTGTCTTCCAAGTCCTCCTCATCGTAACAAATGGTTCCTTTTGCAACTGGTATTGAGGCATCGTCGAGCATTCTTTTGGTTTGTTCTTTATCACAAGCGATATCTACAGAGATATCTAGAGCTCATCAAGCCGGGTGTAACGACACTCTCAGATTTCTCTGAAGCCTGTCCGGCCGGATTCTATAGCCGGTCTCCTGCTGCTCATCACTGGAGCCCACGCCGCTGCGGTGTGCCTCCGAACCTGACTGAGAGCTCGTCACCAAGTCGCGTACAGACCACGCCCT
>JAPOHM010000033.1 GCA_029979405.1 Methanobacteriota archaeon | reverse complement strand
CATGATTTTCACCAGTGGATTCACTTTAGTGTTCATTATGGTATGGGCAGGAATAAGGTGGGAGGATGTCAAGAAAGCCTTAGTAATTGACAGAGCAAGAATCCTTTCGATAATTTCCTTCATCGTATGCACTTGGATAATGGTCGTTATTGGGTATTCAATCGGTATGCCAACGGCTCCAGGTATAGTAATTTGTTCAATGGTTACTGCCTATCTATGGTGGACATATTACTCACTTGAACCAGCAAGAGCATAATTGCGAAATGTCAAGGACTACAAACACATCGAGTAACTATGGCGACATTTGCTAGTCACCCAGAGTTACCTCAAATACTGGAGGACCTCCTAGATTCTGATGTTCACACATTATTCCTCAAAGCAGACTGCCCTCCCCGTACAAAGGCAGGAGGGATTGGCGCCCTAAAGTTATCAGAAGTCGAGGGTGCTGATGATGATGGATGGAACAATTTACGTCTCGAATCGCTTCAAGAAGAATTGATTACAATCGTAGAGGAAAATCAGGATAGGTCTGATTGCTTTCTTGAAATCGATAGGAAAGGGTGTCAGGTAATTCAATTAGGAGACCTTCGAATATCTTGTGCTTGGCCACCTTTCGCAGATGCAAGAGAGATTACGATTGTAAGGCCGGTCGCCAAACTTTCGATTTCGGACTATGAACTCGATCCAAAACTAATCAGCCGATTGTCAGACCATCACAGAGGAGTATTCATTTGTGGAAGGCCGGGTTCTGGAAAAACCACCCTTGCTCAAGCAATAGCGGAATACTTGGACGAAGATGTAGGTGCTATGGTAAAGACAATGGAAGCCCCTAGAGATTTACAACTTCCTACAAGAATAACCCAGTATGCTCCATTGGAGGGAGATCTCGAAAAGACAGCGGAAATTATCTTCCTCGTTAGACCAGATTTCGTAATTTTTGATGAGGTCAGGCGAGCAAGAGATTTTGAAATATTTGCTGATGTGAGATTAGCTGGAGTTGGGTTATTAGGTGTAACACACGCAAATTCAGCGCTCGAAGCAATTCAGCGTTTGATTGGTAAAGTGGAGTTAGGATTGGTGAGCCAGGTACTGGATACGATATTACATGTTGAATCTGGACGAATACAACAAGTGCTAGAACTTCGAATGACTGTAAAACCACCAAGCGGTATGCAAGAAGAATTAGCAAGACCAGTCATTGAGGTAGTCGAATTTCCAAGCGGAAGGATAACCCATGAAATGTTTGCATTTGGCTCGGAAATAGCCGTTGTGCCCGTAGATGGTAAAAACTCAGGAAGCAGGTCTGCAGTGAATAGTTTAGCGAGAGAGCAACTTGTTCAAAAAATCAAACAGTGGGTAGGTGTACAGTGTGGAGTTAAGATAACTGGCCCTAACTCCGCAGAAATTTATGCGCCAAAAGGAATGGTTGCTACATTGATTGGCAAAGGTGGAGAAAACATCCAGTCTCTTCAAGAAGAATTGGGTGGAATGAAACTATCAGTGGCCTCATTTGGAGAAATGCCAGATGATGTTTATGTCGATATCGAAGACCCGTATGAAAATCTTGAGCAAAGAGCAAGGCACTCAAAATCTTGGGAATATAGTAAGAAGGGTGGAAAGAAATCAAAGAGACGCCGAAGATGATTTACCGTCCGACAATCTCTTCAATACCTAGTTCCTTGGATAAAGCATGGCCACCATGCTCGCCCTCACTATATTGGCCAGCAGTCTCACGGCAGTGGCCGATTGGGCTGGCTGGCATTACGTATGGAGGCACGAGAAAATAGCCAATGAACCAACGCCAAGAAAACATAGCCCATCCAGCATTTTCATCTCATATTATCTACCATTCATGCCCACTCTTGCAATCGTTCTCGGACCATCCTTGTTGGGGCTTTACAACAATGGTTTCCAGAAGGTCGCCACCACGGTTTTGTATTGTATGATGGCAATTCTTACCGCAGGAGTATCCGCAAGTGGTTTTACCGTTAAACAGAGATATGCTGAAGAGAAGAGTTCAAGGGAACTTATCGATAAAGAAGAATCACTACCTGATAGTGCTTTGGAGCACATGAATTGGACAATTTCTTTATTGGCCATATCGTCATTGTTTTGGGCATATCTTTTCTTTGCCTGAAAAGATGGATTCATGAATGGGTGCGATTAGGCATGGTTTGATGGCACAATCACCTGATGGCAGTGGGACTGGGCCAGTTCGCATCACACGAGAATCAACATCGGTAACAAGCGGCCCGACTGTAAGTCAGAAATTGGTTTCAGCGGCCGTCGCTTTCGGAAATGTAATCAAGGGAACGTTTGGTCCAAATGGGCTTGACAAAATGCTGTACAAAACCAACGGTGAAGCCGCAGTAACCAATGATGGCGCGAAGATAATTGCCGAATTATTGGTCAAACATCCGGCCGCAAAAGCGTTTGTAAGTTTAGCTGAAAGCCAAGAAAATGCGTGTGGAGATGGCGTTACAGGTTGCGTAATCTTTGCAAGCGAATTGATGAGCGAGGCGGGTCGCTTACTCGAGAGAGGGGTTCACCCGTTGATTGTTGTCAAAGGCTTTCAACAAGCTCTAGATGTTACTATGAATGTATTAGAAAAAAGAAATGTAACCGGTAAGGACAAACTGGAAAGTGTTGCAAGAACAGCGCTCGTAGGGCGCTCAACCGAAGGATCACTGAATCAATTATCTACTCTTATTTCCGAAGCAGTAACCATGATTCCAGACTCAGATTATGAGCGCGTTCGAATGGCTAAAGACGGCAGAGGAACCCCTTCCTCTTCGTATTTAGTAAACGGAATTTTAATCGAGAAAAAGTTGATTTTAGACAGGATGCCAAACTCTCTTGGTGATTGTAAAATCAGCATCCTATCTTGCCCACTGGAAATAGAGAGTTCAGTAGTTTCTAGCGAGATTGAAATTTCAACTCCGGAACAATATGAAGCTTTTATCGAAGCGGAACAATCACGAATAGAGCAAATAGCAAATTCAGCAATCGACACAGGAGCAAAAATAATTTTTAGCACCGAATCGATAGATTCCAGAATTTTGCACATGTTTGCTGATGCTGGAATATATGCAATCCCAAACCTTGACAAGGATATTGCGGAGGACGTGGTTGAAGCTACAAACGCTATGTTGTGCGACCACCTTGATGACATGAAATCTTCGCTTGGCGAAGTTCACAGATTGACCCACCAAAGATTGGAAGGTCATGAAGGTGTTAAGGAAAGAGTACTGATAGAATCTTCAAAGCTATCTGGGATTGTAACAATTGTAGTTGGTGGGACAGACGGCATAGCTGCTGAAGAAACAATTCGCGGATTATATGATTCACTCCGCTCCTGCTGTTTAGCTAAGGAAGACGACGCGGCCCTTCTCGGCGGTGGAAGCTTACACGTTGCAGCGTCTCTGCAAATTAAGGAGGAAGCCGAAGCTAATTCTGGAAGGGAAAGATTAGCAATGGAAGCATTTGCTAGAGCGCTTGAATCAGTTCCAGCAACTCTCGCTGTAAACAACGGCAGAGAAAGAATCGATACTTTACTAGAGTTAAGGTCAAAACACAAAAATGGTGAATCTGAGTATGGCATTTCGAAGTCTGGCTTGCCCGCAATAATCGAGGACGTTTACATTCCGAGTTACACCCTTGAGCACTCGATTTCGGCCGCATGTGAGACGGCATGTGGATTGTTGAGGGTAGACCAGGTAATTTCAGCTCGTGGCGATTGAGTCGGCACCTTCATCTAACTTCCACGGTTACCCTTCCTAACGGGTACCCAACATGGATGAGCAAACCCGGCCAAGAGCGCTACTTTCAGTATTCGATAAAACAGGCATTGTCGAGTTTGCAACCGAACTATCTAACTTGGGTTTTGAACTTGTTTCAACTGGCGGAACAGCCAGAAAACTAAGGGAAAACGGGCTGGAAGTAATCGGTGTTTCGGACGTTACCGGACATCCAGAAATCTTCGATGGACGCGTAAAATCTCTCCATCCAGCAATTCACGGACCGCTACTTGCAAGGTTGGAAAAAGAAAGTGATTCTTTAGGATTAAAGGAATTAGGCTATCCCATGATTGAGGTTGTTGCTTGCAATTTGTATCCGTTTTCTGATGCCGCATCAGTTGAACCGCCAATGGCTGACTCGGACTTACTGGAGATGATTGACATAGGTGGCCCGACGATGGTCAGAGCCGCAGCAAAGAATCATAGAAATGTGGTAATAGTCTGCAACCCTGATGATTATTTGGGAGTAATACAAAACCTACAATCAGGTAACATGGATTTAGAACAGAGACAGAAATTGGCACTGAAAGCATATGAGCATACGGCATCTTATGATTCCGCAATATCAAATGAATTAGCAAATAGGTGGATTGGGAGGCCTGAGGATAGTGACGATACGGACGAACAATCAAAGCGCCTTCGTGCAACGATGACAATTGCATCGAACCTTTCTCATCAATTGAGGTATGGCGAAAACTCACATCAGGCGGCAGCACTATACATTGATCCATCGACAAAAGATGGCGAATCGTTGGTTACCGCAAAGGTTGAAGGTGGCAAAGAAATGAGTTACAATAATTATTCAGACGCGGATGCGACTTTGCGATTATGTCGCTCCTTGTCCACAGATGAATGGCCTGAAACACCACATGCTTGTGTGATTGTGAAGCATAACAATCCGTGCGGAGCAGCATTGGGTAAAACTCAGTTGGAAGCCTATGAGGCGGCATTAGCAAGCGACCCAGAAAGCGCATTCGGCTCGATAATATGTGTAAACGAGCCCGTAACGGTCGAATTTGCAAAGGCGCTTGAGCCTTTGTTTCTCGAAGTATTAATGGCTCCTGCTTACGAAGAGGGAACGAAAGAAATTCTGATGGCAAAAAAGAATAGAAGAATTTTGACTATAAAATCTCCAAACAATAGACTATCTCCATTAAGCAGAAAGACAGTAAGAAAGGAGATTGAAGGAGGTTGGCTAGTTCAGACCGAAGAGCCCCCAATTATCGATTGGTCGAAAGCAGAAGTAGTCACACAAAAAGAACCATCAGATGACGAAATAGCATCTATGAAATTTGCAGTCAGGGTGTGTGAACAAGTCAAATCAAATGCTATTGTAATGGTCCAAGGATTAGCAACAGTTGGTATAGGGCCGGGGCAAACCAGTCGTGTAGAAGCTGTAAGAATCGCATCAAGAAGAGCTGGAGAAAGAGCAAAGGGTTGCGTACTCGCAAGTGATGCATTTTTCCCATTCAAGGATGGAATCGAGCAAGCCGCTGAAGCAGGAGCGTCTTCGATAGTTCAACCGGGAGGCTCAATCAGGGATCAAGAAGTGATCGATGAAGCTAATTCAAGAGGCATGTCAATGTTATTCACCAAACACAGATTGTTTAGGCATTGATCACTTTCGTGATTTTACCATGAATGAAACATATAACATTCCAAGAATTCCAACTGCGAGGATTGTGATTGAGCCAAATGCATATTGGTCAGCCCCAGTCCACGTCGAAGGCTTCATCAATTCACCGTCGCCTTTTGTTGAGACGTACCATACAAAGTATGCAGAAGTTGCCGTCATGAGTGCAATAAATCCTACAATAACTCCCTTCACGTGTTTAGGAAGGGTCTTACCTGTCGAATAATAATCGAATAATGAATTTCCAAAGTATTTGTTTGTAAGAGACCATCTAAACAGTCGTTCGTTTGATAGAGAGAAAAGAAATGCCGCTGGAACAGCCCATGAAACGGTAGGCCAGCCCGGAATCCAAATTCCAATTATTGAAAAAACCACGAACAGCGAGCCCAATCCGACGTAAATTTTGCTCTTGATAGGGCTACTAACAACGGCATATTTCGCGACAACCTCGTCAACAGTCTTGAGAGGTTTGTCCATGTAGCCTTCGAAAATTGGTTCTCTTATGAAATATGGTATTCTCTAAGCAAAGGCATTTTGCGAGGTATCTCTTGCGAGTTACATGGCAGAAGACTGGGTGCTACCAAGAATGGGGCATGCAGATTCACCTCTCAGGATATGCGTGTTCATATCTGGTTCAGGCTCAGGGATGGATGCACTAATACGCTACCAACAGCAAAACAAATCAATTCACCAAACAGTTCTAGTAATCAGCGACAGGCCTGATGCACTTGGTTTACAAAAGGCAAAATCACATGGTTGCAAATCATTGTGTATTCCTCTTCCAGAAATAGAAGACAAAACGAAAAGAAGAATTTTACATGAACAATCGATAAATCAAATATTACATGACCATGACATAGAATTGATTGTTTTGTCTGGATATATGCGTATATTGACTCCAGATTTTGTAAAACCATGGGCCGGAAGAATCCTTAACATTCACCCGTCTCTATTACCTGATTTCCCAGGAGCTCACGCACATAGAGACGTAATTGCGGCAAAGGCAAGGATAACGGGTTGCACAGTTCACTTCGTCGATAGTGGCATGGACACAGGACCAATTATTCGTCAAGAGAAAGTAGCGGTTCATCCAGATGATGATGAAACGACACTGGCCAATCGAGTCAAAGAGGTTGAGCACAAACTGTATCCTGCAGTTATTGACCTAATAGCTTCAGGAGAGATTCAATCTCCATAAATTCTTCAGGAGTATTGAAATTCCTTGCCTTTACTCCTCCTCCACAAGACTGTATATTTTGAAACACTTCTGTAATTTTATCAGAATTAACCAATAGCGCCTTGTCATTTATGCGTGCGAGAAGTGGCTGTCTTTCACCAGAATCGTCTACAGGTACACCGTTTATACCTTTCAAAAATTCAGCGTCTGCAAGATACGCGTCACAGGGAACCAGTTGGATTTCACCCCGAGTATCGTTGATTAAATCTAGTAAGGATTGGGCAAGATTACTTTTAGAATCTGGAATGCAATTTCCGTCGAACAGTGCGATTCTTTCCACCGAGCCACACATTATGTAAATTGATTCACATCCAATTTTCTTAAGTTCGATTTGTAATCGCAAAACGTTTTGATTGAGCAATGACTTGTCCTCGCCCATTCTTGTGGATTTTCCACCAGCGATTATAATTCCAGTCACCAAACTAAATCCTCAATGCATTTCATCGAGGCCGTTAAGTGACAACTCAACCTCATTTAGGAGTTCATGAACTCTAGCCAACAGCGCTCTTCTTTCTTTGGAGGACCTTGCGACAGGTAACCATTCCAGTAATTTCCTGATATCTTTAGCATCTCTTTCCACAGTCCAGTTCAAGACATCTTCCAAAACGGGATTGTCAGCGGGCAAAAAGCGGTCTGCCATAGCAAGGTCTTGTTACCGGATGTAGTAAAAGTTCACTCATTCAGCGCTCTGTTTCGTATCCTTTCAAACAAGTCTCCACCTTTTGGAGCATTCCTTACCAAGTCAGTAAATTCAGGTTTCATATCAAGAGTAGCAATCAACATCGCATTTTGTTGTTGTATAGAATTTTGATCGTATTGGCTAAGAATTTCGATGGAAGGAACCTCTCTCCCCGAGCGTTTTATTTCTTCAATAACTTCCATTGTAAGATCTAATGGAATTGAAGCATCAATAAGGAGAAGTAACTTCTTCCATGCATCACCTTCCATATTTGCGAAAAGTAAACCAATTAATTTGATGTCTTCTCTTCCCCTACTTTTCCACAATTGCGAGATTAACCGGTCGCAATAATCATGGTGATTAGTAAGTAGCCATGACGCAATTCGCCTCATTGTCGGGTCGTCGGTTCCAATATGAAAACTCAGGCCACTATTTTGTAGTAACTTATCTGTTAGGGAACGGTTTACTAATGTTTGAGCACCACAATCGTATGCCTTTTTTAGAAATTTAATTGCCTTTTTTCCACTAGGCAAACCTTCATCCAGCAAGGTGTCTAGAGGGTCGCTCACGCTTCCACCTCAAGCGCCTTTTGTTCTGACGCTATCGAATAAACTTCCAACGAGGGATACGCTATCCTTGAGAGTTCCAAGTAACTTATCAACCACATTTTCGTCTTCGCTTTTTTGCCTTATCATGTCACGAAGATCAGCTTCAATTCTCGAATGGTCATCATCGTTGATGTTGAATTGATCTCTCAAATGAGCAAGAACAGCGAACTCGTCCTTGGAGAGTGAGGCATTTACAATAGCAACTTCAAACACCCTCGTGTAAACCAATCTCTGCTCGTTGTGGCTTACTTCTCTGCCAGATTCAAGAGGCTTATCTTCTCTAATGGCGTTGTAAACTTGAGCGGGCTCATCATCAGAAAGGCCCAAAGCGTTAGCTAATTTGATTATCAGGCGTTTTTCTTCCCTCGTCAATATACCGTCGCGAAGCATGACTTCAGTGGTGGACCTAAACACGTCCAAAGCCCCGACAGAATCTCCGCTCACATTTCCCCGAGTACAGTCTTACACTTGAACCTCATTGTATCAAAAAAGAGTTTTTTTGGAGATTTTGATTGGCAGGGTTCAAAAAGTATGAGCCTGCCCGCAGAACATCCCAATCCGACTCACGACCATTCCTTTGGGAAAGGTCAACTTGGAAATATGCCCCCAGGCAATCGAAAAGCAGTGAAAACGAGAGGGTAGGAGAAATTCAAATGGGAAAAAAACACAATGGAGGAGGCTCCAAGAACAAAGCGATGAAATATCTAATTAAAGCCGATTTAAAGGTAAATGGCGCAGTCCAAAGAAAGGACATAATCGGTGCCATAATGGGTCAAACCGAAGGCCTACTCGGTGAAGAGTTAGAACTCAGAAAGTTACAAAGAACAGCAAGAATAGGCCATGTGGACGTAGAAGTAAAGAGCTCAGGTGGTAAGGTTAGCGGAGAAATTTTGATTCCGAGTAGCATGGACAATGTTGAAACCGCAATCATAGCATCCAGTCTAGAAACTATTGACAGAATTGGTCCTTGTCAAGCAAAAATAACAGTTAAGGAAATCCAAGATGTTAGAACTACTAAAGTCAATGCAGTCATTGACAGAGCAAAAGACCTGCTTTTGGATATGGTTAATTCCGGAGACGCTGCTACTAAGACGGTCATCGAAGAGGTTCGAAGCGTTCTTACCGTAGGTACTGCAAAGAATTTCCACGGATTAACCTGTGGCCCAAATATCGAATCAAGTGATTCGCTTATTATTGTCGAAGGCAGAAATGATGTTCGCAATTTGCTTAACTTCGGGGTTAAGAATGCAATTTCGTGCGACGGAGCAGGGAATATCAAATCCGAATTAATCACATTAGCAAACGGAAAAGAAACCGTAATTCTTGCCATAGACGGTGACAGAGGTGGCGAAATGTTGTTCAGGCAACTTAATGAAATTCTAAAGATAGATTTCGTTGCACAGGCACCAGTAGGTCAAGAATGGGAATTACTTCCTCAGAAGACAGCAACAAAGTGCCTTTCACAGAAGATAGAAGCAGAGAAATTCGCAGCTACCTTACCTGAAGATGAAGAGCCTGCGGACAAAGACGCATGGTTAGATGATGGATTTGAAAACGAAGAAGCACCTGCCGAGGTCCACGAATACTTCGATCACATTGAGACATTGAAAAAGAATAATGCGGTCTTCGTTAACGTAGATGGCACAATTTCTGACGCTGTTGGGCCATCTAAATTAGCATCCGCAGCAGAAGGTGCTGATGGAGCGGTTGCTATCATCATCAATGGTGCAATCACTGACCGTGTATTGGACATTGCTTCTGGAGCAGCTATTGAAATGGTAGTTGGCACAACAGAAGGGAAAGGATATGCTCAGAGAGATGACGTTAGGGCATGGATGAAAGAAAATCACTCATGATTTCTAAATCCAATGTTAATATTCATCAATCTAAATGACTCAGCAGGGTCATGGGAGACGAAGATTCTGCCCCCGTAAATTCAGGATTTAACATGTCCTTGAACCGAAAATCAGGGACCCAGTTAGCCCTTGCATTGACTGTTTTAGCACTGATTCTGTCCGCTAATTCCATAATTAATGAGTCATGGCTGACAGAAAGCACGCAAACGGATGTAGACTTAGGAGTGGGTTTGGTATCCGTCGAGAGTGAAACTAATCAGGGATTAAAGGGCATGAATGTTGAAGTCTGTGTTGGCGGAAACTGCGAAACCACATCAGAATCATATTCTCAGATGTACACAAACTGTTCCAAAGCGCTTGATTTAGCTACTAACAATAATACTCCAAATGATCTATTGGAAGAGACTTGCGGGAGTATTAAAGATATGCACAATGCGGGCTACGTCACTACAATACTACTTGGAATATCTGCTGTCGTACTATTGTTTGCGATTGTTCTTCAAGTAAAATCAATGATTGGTTCAGAGTCAAGAATGCCTAATCTAATGTCTGGGCTTGGAGGAATTCTTGTTGGGTTATCCTTGTTAGTTTGGTATCTCATGCTCCCAGAATCAGATTCTAATCCCGAATTAGGACAAGGTGTTTGGATGAATTTCATATCTGTTGCTTTCGCTATCACCGCTTCCCAGAGTG
>JAPOHM010000161.1 GCA_029979405.1 Methanobacteriota archaeon | reverse complement strand
AAGAATCAGGACTACCGGACCAATTCCACTTCTGTGCATCAGAAATAATCGATTGATTGCGAGGATTGTCTGACATTTCATGCCACATTGGTAATGAGTTTTCAGCCTCAATTAATAGGTCAGGTCTTTCCAATTCATCTGCATTGTTTAGCCTATCTATCCATTCTTGATCTAATGGCTGGCTAGCGGGTTGTGGCCATCTTATTTCTCCATTGGGAAGTGTGTGAATTGTTGGGTCAATAAAATCAGAAATTAGTGTTATTCCGGCCTCCAACATTATCGGTTCCAGTTTCAAGGGTGCTGGCCATACATGCAAGCCCATTTCTTGGCTAATACTAAACAGACGATTAAGCCCTTTTCCAGTCAAAGAGACAGGGGCTCCAGGATGAACAAATCTTTCCCACCCGTGCAAATAATGCAAGGCCATACCAACTACAGGCATGCCCTTTCGACGGCGATCTCTGACTAATCCTGACACTGTGTTTGAGATAAAATTAGGAGAGCCGATTAGTCGTTTCATTTTTCCTTTGCCCCAAGATCTCAAGTGGGGTGACAATTGAGTGTTAGGGAGGTTTGTTTGACTAATTTTTACGGCCTGTGAAATTTTTGGTGAAAATCCGTAAATCATAGTTGAACGCTTTGGTAACTCTAAGTCATCAAGAGAATTCTCTATTTTCGAAATCATTGTAGCAAGATGGTTAGCATGATCTGAAATTTTTGCAACTGGGTGTGGGACTTTCAATTCGATATTGACAGTCTTGGATGAGCTTTGCCAGAGTTTGATAAATTCTGAACTTTTTAGCAAATCATCGAATCTATCCACGCCCATTTTTCGAATTTCTTGACTTTGCAAAAGTTCAGGGGAACGTTCCTTCTTAGGTGAATTTCCTGTAAATAATTCATCGTGCCAGAGCATTAATTCTCCATCCGCGCTGAGTCTCAAGTCGAGTTCAACACCATCAACAAATCTCATACCATGCTCTAAGGCTTCAACTGAATTCTCAGTTGGACGTACCCATGTCGAGTCTGTTGACACATGTTGTCGAGTACTCGGAGGGTATTGAATAAGCCCTCTTTACCACTAGTAATGCCGCCCCAATGCTCATACCCCTATACTTCGCCGCGAAAGTAGGTGAAGATGTGTCAGAGACAGTAGAATTGGATAAAGAATCAGACCCTCAAGCAGTTAGAGGATATGCCTTCTATGATTGGGGTAAGTCGGCTTTTGAGACTTCAGTTACCGTCGCAGTGTTGCCCGCATGGTACGCTTATCTTTTCTTGAAAGCAAATGGTTTGACCACCGAAATCGGTTCAATAGAAATGACCGGCGATGCTGTGTGGTCGCTTTCGGTAGCAATAGGTACTCTCATGGTTGCATTAGTTAGTCCTTCATTAGGGGTAATTGCCGACCGTCGGAGAATCAAAATGTGGTGGTTAAGAATGCTCACCTATGTTGGGGCGGGAGGAACTTTCTTACTGGCTTTAGCGCCATTACTACCCGTCGATACTCAGTGGCTTTGGTTGATGGTATGTTTCATGTTTGCAAACATAGGTCTGAATGGAGCGGGAGTTTTCTATAATGCATTACTTCCACATATGGGAACAGACGATGAAATGGATAGAATTTCCAATCTTGCCTTCGCATATGGTTACATGGGAGGTGGCATACTATTAGTCGTCCATCTTGTTATGGTTCTATCACTTAGTGGTGACTGGATTATTCCCTTTGTTATGGCCTCATCTGCCGCTTGGTGGTATGGTTTTGCTTTGTTAACATTCAAGTGGGTTCCTGAGCCACCAATCAAGGAAGAGATGCCTGCTTTGGGCTTTTCAGAATCAGCTAAGATGGCTCTACAAGAAATCAAGAAAACCATTTCCGAGGTGCATAAATTCCGCACTTTATTCATTTACATGCTGGCGTATTTCTTCTTTATTGATGGGATCAACAGTGTAACTGCACTAGGAGGAATCTTCGGAACAACTGTGCTAGGAATTACAACGGTCAATCTAATCATTACAATCGTAGTCATTCAATTTGTAGGGGCTCCGTCAGCAATAGGGTTCACCAGACTTGCAAAGAGGGTGGGGACCAAATCAGCATTAAATGTGGCATTAGTAGGTTGGGTGGTGTTATGTTTTGCAGCACTTTCGTTCGCTCCTTTGGAATATAGCGAACATTCAGAATACCAAATCCAAATTGAGCAAACAGACGGAGAGTGGCATTACATACCGCATGCTAGCCTGTACGGGACTCCAATCGCCGTGGAAGAAGGAAACGATGAGCAACTATGGGCGGCAGACACTCTATCCACATATGGTATAGCAATCGTAGACGAGGATTACGAAGATTCAGTAATTTACAAATGGGCTGGTTTCAATGAAGAAGACGAACCAGTCTCTTTGAATTTAGGCGCCCTAGATGCCGCTTCCGTCCAAGATCTATTGGCTTCATTTGAGGAAACTAGATTTTCAATCAGTGAAAATGGGGGTTCTAACGTAGTTGGGGTCGACCATCCAACCAATCTAGGAGATGGAAAATTAGACTTTATACCAAAGGCAGTAAGAAGTAATGTTTGGGAACCACTAGGGCTTTCTGTAGGTTTACAATTCCTTATCCTTGGTGGGGCAATGGGTACTCTCCTAGGAGGTTCTCAAGGTCTTGCTAGGAGTCTCTTTGGTCAGATGGTTCCAGAATCTAGAAGTGCGGAATTCTTTGGCTTCTTCGGCTTCTTTGGAAAGGTAGCTGCATTCATCGGTCCTTTGCTATACGGACTCATGACCGTGATGTTTGACAGCAGAGTGGGAATACTTTCCATCGCGATGCTTATCCTAATTGGCGCTATCATGATGCGATGGGTAGATGTGGAAGAGGGCCGCAAGGACGCGATGGAAGAAGATGCCCGAAACCGTGGGATTGATGCCTAAGCTAGTCAACGTTTGGTGATTCGCTCTAGCAATAGGGCAATCTCTAGAATAACCAGCATCGGCCCTCCGATAAGGAACATAGAGAGAGGGTCAGGAGGGGAAACGAAGGCTCCAAAGACAGCCGCTGCGAACCACAGAAATGAACGGTTATCAGTTACGGTATTCCTATCCAATAATCCGGCTCGAATGAGAATAACCAGAACCAATGGGATCTGAAAACTTACTATCGAACCGATGTACAGCCCCATGATGAAGCCTATCCAAGAGCGCAGTTGCCAGGTTGAATCTAAACCGGCAGTGCTTGCGTCTTTTGCTAGATAATCTAACAAGAATGGAATTAGTATCTCGTGTGCATAAACAAAACCTAGTAATCCTAGAAATATAATACTGATAATTGCGAAAAGAAGTCTCGAATATCCTCCGGCGCTAGATTCTACTGATACACGCTTTCCATCAGCAATGATTTTCCTTCCATTCATTGCAAGATCACAGACAAGTGTGGTGATGAATGCTGCCAGAGCTATTTGGCTAGCGATTCTAAGTTTGAGAAGAATAATTTCCATTGGTTGTAGCACAATTATCTCAACGCCAATTGGCCTATATCCATCAGCGTCAAGTAGAATTTTAATCATCCATTCGGCCATTGGATATCCAACTATAAATGACAAGAAGAATACTGAAATTAGAATTACAGACCTACTTCTCAAGTGGGCGAATATTGCTCGCAACTCGGCGCGAGGGAGGAGGTCTGCGGACTCTTCCACGATTGGCGGTAGCGACTCATGTAGGGGAATGATTCGCAAGTCAAGAAGTAATGTATTATGCAAAAAATTACTTTCTAACAATAATTGTCAACAAATCTTCATCCATCAATAAATGGTCTAATCCAACCCTTTGCCAGTCAAACTTTGCACTTGGTCCTTTGACTCTAGCATAACGGAATTT
>JAPOHM010000164.1 GCA_029979405.1 Methanobacteriota archaeon | reverse complement strand
GCTTTTCCCTGCGTATTTTCCCTTCCCCATTACTGCCCTAGTCAAGTCATTGACTTCCTCAATTGAACTAATTGGATCAAAAGCTTTGTGTGAAGTGGCTAAACCAGCAACAGCACCAATTGATGCTCCGTAAGCAGCACCACCGACTATATCGACAAGCAGGTTCCCACTCAAGTTAAGATAATCAACAACTCCTCCAAGTTGTGAAGGCTTTGCGTCCAGGGTTGGAACATGGGCGGGGTTTCTTTGCCGGACTCTCCTCATTCGAGCCGCAGTTGTTTCACCCTTGAGTTTATTTCCCAAACGGTGATAATTAGATTCGCCAACATAGCTTACGGGTTCCATCATCACAATACCTCCAACATTTTAGCAGTTCTAATCTGCTGTTCTGTATATGCCTTCCCTGTATGTTGATCGGGATGAACATTCTCCTTTCGAAGCCTAGTGGTAGTGATTATACGGAAAAAATCAGTATATCCAGCAAAGAAAGACCTCCTTTGGAATCTAATGACTCGATTAATCAAGTCTTCTGAATTAAGGTTGTATTTGTGTTGCAAACCTTGAACCACAGGGTCTTCGATTGAAATAGCAGGAAGGACAGTTCGTAAGTCATCATTACGATCTAGGCCGAACGGTGCAAGAAATTGGTCTATTCCATCACCATCAAGAACCTCTGCATGAGGTATGTATGGGTGGTCGAGAACATGTCGCATAGGTCAGACCTTGACTAAGCCAAAGGGCTCCGCCAAATAAATCGAACCCGTTACGCCGTTACGCTTACTCTGTGGATTGTAGGCCAGCAATGATTTCTAACAGTTCTGCATGAGCTTGCTTTGCATACTCAACAGCACCGAATTCTGCTGTTACAATTCCGGTGTTTCCGGCAGCGTCCGTGTAGTTTTGGGCAATCTTGTAGGAGGGTTCTCGCATGAACCTCTCACAAGTCATTCCCGTTTAAGGTTCCCGATTAACCCCACCAACCCTTTTTCTTCTTTTTCTTCATCCTGGACTTTGCTTTACGAAGAGGATTATCGGCTTCTGTAGCCTCTCCTACGGCCTGTTTGTTCGTCCAAATGTAAAAGCGATTCATAATGTCAGTTCGCTCTAATGGCCTAACGCCATATCCCAGGTTATCCCACCCGTCGTCGAGACAAGCTAAACTATGCACACGGAAAACAGCCTGTAGGTGCAAGCAATGGTTGAAGTGTTGCTCTGCTCGCTCCTTTGCTTCTGGTTCATCTGCTAGGTTAAGTTGCTTGGCCGCT
Organism: Methanobacteriota archaeon; assembly: GCA_029979405.1. The sequence continues at coordinate 2,551 of JAPOHM010000164.1, read as the reverse complement.
TCTTCCAAATCATACTCAGGAGGGAACCTGCGAATGATTTTTGCCTTCCCACTTACAGCTTCCACTCCATCATAATAATGACCTGCTCCACATGAGGGGCAACTCATCAAAATATTATGAGACATACCTCTAATCCGTTTGTTTGGAACAGTAACTATGTTCATGTGCAATTCTGTTGAACCACATATAGGGCAAGGCGGAGGCTTTTCTGAATTTACTTCAACTTCATGCGAGCACTCGATAGTCTTCGGCCAATCTTCTGTTTCCACTATGTCTTTGCATATTGGGCATTGATCCTTCCAATCATCGAAGTTGATTTTAGTATCGTGTTCCATTAAATCACCTTCTCATGCCCCAAATAGGGCCTATTGCTTGCCAGATATTGAACAATTTATCATTGCGCCAACAGTAGTCTCCACTCGACCAGGAGGTTTCAGGGTTTTGGATATCATACAATGTATGCAATGGAACATGGGATGGCCCTTTATCGCACATGACTCTTATTTCAGGAGCCCAGCGGAACGAGGCATCTGTTTTCCCCAACCTCATTCCAAAGTCAATATCTTCCATCCCATAAACGCCATCATAAATTTCATTATATCCATTGACCTTTTCCCAAACAGCCTTTGTAAAACCAACATGGAGGCCCCAAAACTGCAAATGAATGGTGGTATCATCAACCAAGTATTCCCCACTTCTCCTTGAGTCTGGAGCATCACCGCCCTCGAAAACCTCGTATGAACCCGCTACCGCATCAAAACCCTCCATGTAATAATTCCAATGTAGAGATAGAGTATCAGACGGAACCACACACAAATCATCGACATTTAGTATGTATTTCCCAGTAGCGGCTTCAACGCATTGATTTCTTGCGGCAGCACAGGACGGCCCCTTGATTGGGATGCGGTCTGCGAGATATTTGTAATTAAGCCCAGATTTCTTTAGGACATTTTCAATTTCTTCATGTCGTTCATCGTAAAGGCGATCACAAAAAATAAACTCAAATTTCCCTTTGAAGTCTTGCCGTCTAAGAGACTCAACAAGTCTAAACAGTCCAGGGTCTTTTCTCGCTGTTATTGAAATTACAGATATATCCATCACTCTTCCTCCTCAATTGCCATTCTATCACTAACTCCCTGTGCATCGAGAAGCTGATGTTTTTTACCGCTTCTCGTCCCATATTTATTGGGAATTATTACAGGTTGAGTGGGGTAGATGGAAAACAAACCAGAAACAGAGTTGTAACAGTCGATGTGTTTGTCTGCGACATTTTCCCAAGACAAACTCTTAGCTAATGATTTTACATTCTCAGCATATTCATTGATTGCAGGGTGATTTGACGAATGCTTATTCACAGCATCAATAATTGCGGCCTCAATGGATTCGACATCATCTTGGCCGAATTTCCATCCATGAATGCCCCCAATGATATCTCTCAACCGCCCCTCATCCGAGGCCAGTATTGGCTTTCCAGCCCCAATCGCTCGCATCAATGAACCAGTAGTTGAGTAAATTTCTGTGCCTGTTATCGCCCCAGCCATGTATGGATAAACCAAAAAGTCAGCCGCACACGCATGAATGTCGATTTCTTCCTCGGTGGCGATTCGAGGAATGAAGTGGATTTGTTCAGATTGCTCGGCAATCTTTGTGCAACTACTGATAATTGATTTATCTGTATTCACATTAGGATGAACTCCTCCAAAGACTACGACTTCAAAGTAAGGGGCCTTTTTTGTCGCAGACAAAGCGGCTTCCATGAATCTGTGAAATCCTTTACCATGATTGATGAATCCGTAAGCAAAGAGTAGTGGAACACGATCAGGCACACCAATGCTATCTCTGCCCTTCTTTGGGTTAAGCTCCTTAACTCCATGAGGTATGTGTTGGATAGCGTTCATGCATTCTTGAAGCATATAGTTAGCCCTTGATGAGTTATGGACTATGTGCAAATCAACCAGAGGGTCAGTAGTCCTCATAGCGAAATCTGCAATTTGTGTCTCCTGGTTATTTTGTTGCACTTCACGAAACACAGGAGTATGCCATGTAATCACGCGCTTTGAATTAGCTTGAGCCAAAAGTCTAGTAATCCCATCGTGATTTAGAGCAGGTCCAAACATAGACCATTCATGCTGGACATGAAGAACTTGAGCCCCAATTTTATTCAGAATGTTTGCCGCATAATCGGCATTCGGATATTTTCTATTCCAACACCGATAAACTGCAAAATCACCATCCATATATGGTTCATCTCGCACAGGTTCATCCTCTGTAGATTCGCCAAGTATTGAAACTTTGATTCCTCGTCGAAGGAACTGTTCGCCTAACATTCTTGAATATGTGGCGATTCCGCAATCAACTCCCCATGTGGTAAATATTGCGACATGATCAAACTTGGTAGCTCTGTGAACGATGACAGGTTGTGTATTGACAGTCTCTTCGACTTTCTGCAAAGTAGGCTAGATGTAATTGTTGAAACCATTAGAAAAGTAGTATTGGTTTGACCATTACCTCGTATTTTCAATAATTTTATCATAGAGTGATGAATGGTTTT
>JAPOHM010000189.1 GCA_029979405.1 Methanobacteriota archaeon | reverse complement strand
GGAAATGGGGGTTAGCACATCTGGTCTAAGGCCAAAATCTGTAGACGATATAGAAACTGAAGGCTGGGACATGATAATCAGCATGGGCTGTGGAGTTGAATGTCCAGCGTTACCAATTGTAGCAGATTGGGGGCTTGAGGATCCAGTTGGATTACCCATCGATGTCTATCGAAGTACGCGGGATACTATCATCGAGAACCTACAGAGGCTTTCTGCTTAGACCACCGACGCTTAGAAAAGTGAGTCTTGAGTCGACGATTTCACACGAGTGTAGTGTAGTGGTTATCACCGGGCGTTGCCAACGCCTGAACCCGGGTTCAAATCCCGGCACTCGTACCAAAAAATACGTATCCAATTTTTCCATTGTTTAGTCGAAATCGGCATTCCGCATTGTCAAAACTATTGCAGTAGCTGCTAAAGCAAGAAGCAGCAATAATACAATTATAACAAGGGTGGTTGAATTTTCCGTAATCCAATTTGTTCCACCTAATCCGGATGATTTTTCTTCGACAAGTGTAACAGAATATGTCTGCTCATCAATCGGTGTTAGTGATTGGAAAATATCTGAAGATCGAACAAAGAATTCTATCTCTCCTTCAGTCAATGTAGAACGGACTTCGAATTCCATCGAGAAAGTACCATCACCTGCTAGAATATCGCCATCTTCTCCATCGTCTTTCAATAATAACCATGTTTCTGATTTTCCAATTGGGGCAAGACGCCCAATCTTTGCTTGGGCGGAGGAGACTCCATCTGGGTCGGTAATTGAGACTTCAATGGTATACGTTTTCGGACCCGATTTGGGAATCTCGATTACAGAAACCCACTCTCCATTTTCGTAGAAAGACACATTTGTTATTATTGGAGCTTCGTTTAGTACCTGAATAACAGAACCACCATCGATTAGTGCACTAGCCCCTTGATTATCTTCAACCTGTAGAGGTATGGTCCTTAGCCCAGGAGCAAGTGAATCCGGTAGGATGAACTGACCAGTCCATCTACCAATTTCTGAATCATAAACGAGTGGAATTAATTCCCCTCCCGCACTCAGCAAATCGATTTGTACTGATGATACACCGTGCCCATCTTGGACATCAAGACTGGCAGTTATTTCTTCTCCTCGATATGCAAATTCAGGAGTGAATTGACGGGAAATTACACGCGGAGCAAAATTGGTTAATTCGAGATAAGTAGTTGTTTGAACTTCAGTCCATATATCATCAATTTTTACCGAGACAGATAGATTCCCAAATTCTAATCCCTCATGATTGATTTTGGCAGTCCAAACCGAGTCTTGAATTACCTCGTCACCGTTTAGACCGGAATCGGATAAGGTGATTATTCCCAGGCCAAAATCACTCAAATCTACTACTACACCAATCACGTCAGTGTCGACATCTTCAATCACAGCTTCGAGGTGAGCAATGCCACCTTCAGTGAATAGAATACCTTCTCTAAAACTTAGACTTAGTAAGGTAGGAGGGGTATTTTCGGCTTCGGTAATAACAGAGGGATATAGTACTCTTTCCAGAGTTTGATGTTCAACAACTCTAACCAATTGTGACTGATTCTCGTTATCGTCATTTATTGGCAAATCAATTTCTATAATTCGGTTAACTTCGTGAAGCAAACCTGCAAGTAATCCCTCATTAATCACCGTGCCAAAGGCAGTAAATCCGTCTTCTGATTCTGTGTCTCTCCATTCCGCCAATTCAACTTCATGACCGTCGGCGATACCCATCGAAATACCTGTGATTTCAATTCTCTGATCACTTCCATCACTAGATGTAGGGAATATATCTCCAATTAGATATTCATCAGGGACTACTCCTGATTCTCTGAAGGCTGTTATATTCATATCACCTTCATATTGAGGTCGCTCAGGTTCCATAATGATTGGAGACCTATCAGGATATTCGTTTGTAACGGTTCCATTATCTTCAACATACATATACCGAATTGTTCGATTAGCCCAATCTGTTTGAGGTACTGTATACTCGTAAGTCAAATTGTGTTCTGCTTCAATTTCTTGGCCTAACGGTCCTATAGGAGTCCCTGAAATATTGAACCAGACTTCATTTTGTATCACATCAACCTCGAATCTTTCACCAGTTGAATTTTCCTCAATTAATGAATTATCAATCTGACGGACATAGCCAAATGAACCACTTGCATCTCCTGTATATTGTCCGTCGACAATTATACTATCTTCGACAACTTCTCCACCAATAACCTCGTAGTGAATGTCTGGCACTGTTCCATTTACTTGTACCTCGAATGAACTATCTTCAATAGGGAATCCAAATTCTCCAGAGCCTTTGATTTTCAAAGATTGTTCCTCACGGACACCATCTAGCCATTTTTCTCTAGAGCGGAATTCATCAAGTTCTATCGAAAACGCTTCTTCCTGAGTTTGTAAACGGAGGCTTAGATTGGCATCAATCTGTGTATCAGATAGTCGTCGTACTCCGTCTTCATCCCAGGTTTCTAAGTAGAAAACTGATAATTCACCATATCCGCCTTCAGTACTGTTGTTAGAGCCTCCATTGTAGGAAATAGACCCTGATGCTTCCAAAGTCAGACGCTCTGTTAAAATGCCATTTTCCCAGTCTCGAAGTATGTAGGCTTGGTACACATTAGCTTCTATGTCAATTAGCGAGTCTTGTGAATCACTTTGAAATTCTAAGGCGCCAGTACCCCGCATCTCGAATATTTGACGCGAAATTTCTGTGCCCTCATAAGTCTCGTTCATCCAGACATTGTGTAAATCAAGTGTAAGGTAAATTTGGTCAGTTCCGGTATCCAAATCAAGTATCAGAGAGCCATTACCCAGTTCACTGGAAGACAAACTTTCACCCGTTCTTTTTTGCCAACCTCGGCCTTCAAAGTATAGGCTTGAACCTCCATCTGCTTGATTGTCTAATTCCCATGTTGTTTCTCGAGTAATTTCATGG
>JAPOHM010000048.1 GCA_029979405.1 Methanobacteriota archaeon | reverse complement strand
CTTCTCAAACAGTGGGGATTAGATCACAGAATACACGATAGAGTTGCAATGCTATCTGGCGGACAGAGAAGAAAATTAGCTGTTTTGTCAGCCTTAGTCCCCGCAATGATCACTGAAGAGAATACAGCAATTTTACTTGATGAGCCTGATAGTGGTTTGGATTCAAAGTCAGTAGACTTGTTGTGCGAAACATTACGCAATTTAGCGGCTGGGGGACATTCCATACTAATTTCAAGCCATAATTCAAAAATTCAGCAATGCTCAGATAAAACGGTGTCATTCCCGTTCGAGATTACGGAAAATAATTGCAGAAAGGGCGTATTTGAAAAAATTGAAACTACTTCGCATCACAAGGGCTATATCGGGCACAGAATCAATCTTAGGACCCTTTCCGGATTAGCCAATAACGGGATATCAGGCCTTTTGGTGCTCGGAGCGATGTTGGCACTTCTTGACCCCGCCAATTTAGACTCAAGAATGCAAATAGCATTCATATTGGCGCCTGCATTAGCTTCTGGATTAACCGGAAATCCAATTCACAAATTGACATTAGAAAATCACACTTTTGCATGGTGGAAAACGAGATCCTCGATTCCGCCCAACGCTTTATTGCACTCAGTTGTTTTATGTGGATTATTGACGATGCTTGCATCAACTATTACTGGAGGATTCAATGCTGAATTAATTGTAGTTGGCGCATTCCTTGGTATGATTACCGAGGCAATTGTCGGTTGGATATCTTACTCAACGCTTTCTTTAGCGAGACCAAATGCAGTAATGATAAGGTTGTTAACTCCGATTCTAATCTTACCCTGGGCAATAATCGTCGATACTCTTTCATCGTGAACATTGAATAATGAAACCTTGCGAGGGGTGAATATGAGAAATTGGGGTCAATCCCTTGCGATTATCGGTCTCACCGGTGCAGGGTTGACATTATGGTTAGGATTTATGTGGGCTCCATCGGTCTCAATCGACGCCTTCAAAGCGCCAGAAGCACAGCGAATTTTTTACTGGCACGTCCCGAGTGCTTGGGCTGCAATGATTTCTTTCACAATGCTATTCATAGGTTCTGTAGTTTGGTTTTTCAAAAGGAGTGAATGGGCTTGGAGAATGCATGTAGCAAGCACAGAAGCAGGCTTGGCTACTGGTCTAATGGCGGTTTGGTCTGGATGTATTTGGGGTGCTGCGGAATGGGGAGTTCCATGGGATTGGACCGACGTAAGATTGAACACTTTTGCCATACTTACTTTACTTTCGCTTTACTTGGTTTTAGGTAGAAAGTCTCAACCTGATGGAATAGAAACCAGAGATACATTTTCCGCATTTGGAATGTATGGATTCATCCTTGTCCCGGTCACATATATTGCTACAAGACTATGGCAAATTCGCCATCCTGGGCCCGTTGTTGCTACTTCAGAAGGTTCATTGAATTCAGACATGGGTGTAGTTCTGTTCATTGGAGCAATTTCATTTTCAATATTGGTAATTGGGCACATTATTTCAGGGATGCATTTGACAAAACTACAAATGCAGGTGGAAGATATTCAGGCTAAGTACGAGGAGGCGGTCGAGTGAATGACAAAACATATCTCGCTATAGCTTACCTTGGTATGGTTGCAGGGTTAGCGATTTGGACGTGGACCGTTTTCGCAAGGTCGAAATCTCTAGAGGATAAGATTCGTTCTTTGGAGAAGGCTATTACCAATGATGAGTCAGAGTAATTCAATCGCAGGTGATTGAATGGACCTTGGTGATGAATTCTGCCTGATTTGTGGAGATACGTCTCCACTATATTCTGACAGAATGTGTGAAAAATGTACTCGCGAACGGGTGTCGTTAGTTGATGTACCAAAGAATGTTCCTTGGACAAAATGTGCACGTTGCGGGATGATAGATTTTCAGGGAAAATGGACAAATGTTGATTCGGATGACCTGTGGCATGAACTTGTCCAAAGGAATGTGGGATTCCACCCTGAAGTTGAGGACCTTGAGTTAGGTCTGCATGCGCAAGAAGTTGACGGAAGACACACCTTAATTCACTTAGAAATTGAGGGTATTATCGATAATCTACTGTACTCAGAGCAAAAAACAATGCGAGCGAGAATGTCTAACGGAGTCTGTTTAACATGCACGCGAAGAGCCGGTAATTACTTCGAAGCAACCGTGCAATTACGTTCATCAGCTAGGAGACTATCTGAAGAAGAATTCAATCAACTGAGAAAAACCCTCGATTCAGTGATAGAAGAAATGGCGGATGATCCAATGTTTTTCATTACAAAAGAAGGGCCAGTCACCGGTGGATACGACGTAATTCTTGGGTCTAAGGCATTGGCAAAATCTTGGGGGAAACACCTCGTTTCGAATTACGGAGGACAAATCACCACCACGACCTCTGTCGTTGGCAGAAAGGACGGAGTGGACCTGACGAGATTGACTCTATTGTACAGAAAACCGGGCTATGATTTGGGAGATGTTATTCAGTGGCGTGGAGACCTATGGCGACCAACTACTTGGAGCGGCGATGGCGCTGTCTTAGAAAAAGTCGAGAGAAAAGAGCGATGCGGTGCTACTTGGAGAGACTTGGAAAGTGCTCATGTCAAGGCACGATTAGGGGAATTATTGTATGTGGAACCAATGAACGAAGATTCATCGGTAGGTGAATTCTTGGACCCAAACAACTGGAAAATGACGGCAGTCAGACTGCCTTATGACCACAAATTGGGAAGAAAATTACTCATTGCAAGGATAGAGGGAGAATGGCATGCTCTACCGTATCTGGGAATGGATGGTGATTGATTGGAAGATGGCATCAATAGATTAGCTGCTGCTTTAGACCAAAGCGGGATGATTGAATTCACTCGTTTTTTCATGAACGATTTCGTAGAAGGATACAATTCGATTAACGATGATTTACAACCATGGCTACCTGAACTCGACTATGGATGGGAAGGTGTCCTTTTCATTGGCATGGGTGGCTCCGCTGCAGGAGGTGATTTCATCTCCTCACTTTCAGATAATGCTGGAGGTTTACCAATCAAGTGCCATCGCACTTATGGCTTACCAAATTGGTGGAACCAAAATTGGTTGGTAGTGGCTACTTCATATTCGGGAAACACCGAGGAAACTGTTGAAACAACTGAACAGGTCATTCGCCTCGGAGGAACTGTTGTAGTCATTTCGAGTGGTGGAATTTTATCAGGCCTTTGTGAATTATCAAATTCGGCATACCTGATTTCCTGCCCGTCAGGACAACCACCTAGGTCTGCTTTTGGCCACATATTTTCGCGACAATTGAGTCTTATGAACCAGTTAGGAATACTGCAAACGGAGCTATCTCAGTCTGCGGTGACGAGATTGAAACAAGCGGTCAAGGATTGCGACATTACAGAAAATCCAGAAGGAGATGTTGCAAGTTTAGCACTTAATCTACTTGAAAATCCGATTTCAATTATCGGACCTTCTGAACTATCACCCGCTCTTGCAAGGTTCAAAAATCAAATCAATGAAAACGCTGCAAGATTTGCTCGAGTAGCTGAGGTCCCCGAAATGAATCATAACGAACTTATTGCCTGGGGAGGAGTTGGAAAATACCAAGATTTTGAAGCTCCAAATCAGGCTGTGTTAATCGTTTCCTGGCCAGGTATGAATGAAAGAGTAGTACACAGAATGGACTGGTTTGTTGCAAATTGTCCAACCGACTTAGCTTGGAGGATTCAGGGAGAAGGAGAAAGTCTTCTAGAATGTCTTCTTCACATTTGCATAATGATGGACTGGCTTTCCATAGCATTGGCTTTACTCTCTGGAAAGGACCCTACCGCTATAGATTCGATAATTTCACTGAAAGAATTCCTCTCTCAAATCGATTAGTAGATTGGGCCCAAAACGATTCTAGGGTCTGGATATATTCGCAACGCAGAATCTCTATCTTCTATTGAAACCACTCCCGGCATGTCGTTATTTTTTGGTTCAGACCAACTTAACTGGAAATGCAAGTGGGGCTCCCAACCCCCGTTCTCATCTTTTGAACCGACTTTTGCAATAATTTGTCCTTCATCAACGATATCCCCTACTTCTACCATCTCAAGCGAATCATGGGACAAATGCCCGTATAGTGCCCATATTGGTTTTCCTTCCAGTTCATATTGAACGATTATAGTTGGCCCATAAGATCCAGCCTCTGGATTTACTCCTTTTGAAAATACGACTCCCTTGTCGTATGAATGTACAGGCTCACCAACTGGAGCACCTATATCGATACCCACGTGATGATTTCTTACACCAGCAAAGAGATCAAAATCATACATTCCCGGTCTAGTTTCATCATACCTGCCAATTTGGTATGGGAAAGGGCAAACGAATTCGGGGTCAACACCTTTTGTGAAATCGTAAACCCAGTAATCCTCCGGTAGGATGATGACTTCTGCCATATTCATAGCGAAAAGGCTTCAATTCATCATTGTTCGCAAATGGTTTGAAAACTAAAATGCGAACCCCGGAGCATGGTTCTCGGCCTGATAATGGCAATCCTTCCTGGATATGCGATTGCAAGAAGGCTAGACCATAGTGGCGACAACAAAAGGCACTTTTTACTGACTCCTGCGTTGGGATTATTGACACTGTATGCTATTTCAGGAATTTCTTTTTATCTAGGAATCGGCACTGAATCTATGTCTTCGTTAGTCTTTTTAGCAAATATTTTTGCAATTATGGCGATAAGAACCGAATTGCACCCAGTACTCGAAGATAATTCAGTCAACAGGAGCCCTTGGTTTTGGATATTCACCCTAATTGCGGTGTATATCGCAATAACTCCTCTAACATATTATTCACCGATGGGGGTCGATTGGATAGGATTTGCGTTCTTGGCTGAAAGTTACGCTCAATATTCATCCTTTACGATATCAAATCCATCGAGTGGATATTGGTTATATCCTCCCGCATTCCCGGTTTTAGCGGCTTGGTTAGGTGGTGAAATTTACCTGTCCGTATTCATACTCGGCGTGTTTAGTTTTGTCGCACTATTGCTTGGAATTGCAGCGATAGGCGATAAATTGGGCTGTGGCCACTGGACAATTCTAGCCATTTTGCTCGCTCCAGCATTGTTTGCAAAAAATTTAGACTCAGGGTTCCCAACCGTAGCGAGTCAATTAGGCCTAGTCGTTTTATTGTTAATTCACAAAGAAAGACTACGCTGGGGGATTATTTCTATTACTGCCATTTCGGTAATGATGATTCATCCTACCGGACTGGTTTACCTGGTAACGCTGGTTCTTGCTAGAGCCTTGGTTGAAAGGACAAAAAAGGTAAACATGGCGGAAAAAATGCAAATCCAAATTGCATCTATCAGTTTGATTGTGTTAACTTTAATCGCAGCCAGTCAGTTTGATGGTGATGCGATATTTGCCGAATATGGATGGCAAGGCGGCTCGCCAATGATCTTGTACTCGGGATTATTATTGCCTCTTGCAATCTGGGCCGCGTGGACACTGAAAAGCGATTTGAATGCACGTGTTTTCATAATTTGGATTCTGATTAATTGGACAATCACGATGATATACCTGTTCGACGGATATTCGGGTATAGCGATAATTTCTATGGCTTCATTTGTGCTTTATTCAATGAGCATGCATGCTTTCCACATCCCTCTAGCGTTACTGGTAGGCCTAAGACTATCAAAGATAGAAAATGGAATCTCATCAGATGGAGGTAGGGCAGTAATGATTGCAGCATTGGTCATTAGTGGCGTAGCACATAGCGCACTATCTGAGCTTTCAGAACATGGCGAATTGCACGCTATGTCTGAAGGAGATATTACTTTGATTAGCATGTTGGACGAACTACCGCCTGATTCAATAATTTATACTGAAAATGAACATTGGGGGCATATTTTTGCTCATAGTGAATCATTTGGTATAACTGCAATACCTACACTTGGAATACTAAAACAAGACCATTCTATTCAAAATTCTGCTACGACGGCTATTCGTTTCGATGATATTGAAAGAATAGAAAATTTAGGACTTACTCACGCTCTTGCATCACCTAAAGGAATCATGATGCAATATCTTCTCTCCTCTACCAACTGGAAGAAAATATGGGAAAGCGGTGGCTCTATTCTATTTTCGTTTGAAAATGATGGCTTGAGTTCTACCTTTACACCAGTGATTGGAGATAACATGAGAATTGACCCTTGGGCTAAATTACGAACTTATGACCCATTTGAAATTGGAGATTACAAGCATTACATTACTGGAAAAATTACGAACATTGCGGTAAACGAATCCTCAACTTTCATGGTTTGCATAATGCTTGAATTTGTTGGCGACATCACAGTTTCAGTAAATGAAAATTTGTACTCTGGTTCTGGTTGGCATAACGTTTGCAAATACCCAGATGGGCAAGGTTTTGAAATTATTTTGGAAAGCGATTTAGAATATTGGCTCAATCCATTGGGTGCGTCAGGAAGAGGCGATACTTTCGTAGATACCACGGGGATAAGGGTGCACTGGGTCGAAAAGGTGTACTTTGCATGAATTATGCGAAACTCTTGACAACAAAAACAACCACCGGCTAACATGCCAAGTGTTCTCATAACGTTACCCACGTTAGATGAGGAATTGGCTATTGAGAATGTAATCTCAAGAATACCTAAGGGTAAAATTAACCAAATGGGATTTGATACAAGCGTACTTGTTGTCGATGGCGGTTCAACTGATAATACCGTGAATATAGCAAATGAATTAGGTGCTGAAATTATTCATCAATGGGGAGACGGAAAGGGTTTAGCAATTAGGCAAGCATTCAAGTTATTCTTGGACTCAGACCATGACTACATGATAATGTTAGACTCCGATGGTACTTACTGGCCGGAAGAGATACCAGATATTTTGTCATCAATACCAAAGGGAGGAATTGCAATCGGTGACCGCCTCAGAGGAAATCTTGCGAAGGACGCCATGACGACAACGAATTGGATCGGAAATCATCTTTTGACTTGGTTAGCTGTCGCTTTGCACGGTAGGCCGATTAATGATTTGTGTTCCGGCTTTTGGGGCTTTTCCAGAGGCGCTATTCAGAGATTGGAACTCAACAGTTTACGATTTGAAATCGAAGCCGAGATGTACACGTCTTGCGTAAATAGAAACATCCCGATCTCACATGTTGCGATTAGTTATTCCAAAAGAAAGGGGGAGCCAAAACTTGGAAGCGTCAAAGATGGGGCTTCCATCGCTAGGAAACTCATCATTCGCAAAATCTTCCCAACACCATATGAGGAGATATAATGACGAAATATTCTGTCGCCATCCTTGGAGCAACCGGCTTGGTTGGCCAGAGGCTACAGGAATTACTGTGGAGGCACCCCCTATTCGAAGTGGAAGCAATAGCAGGTTCGCCGCGTAATGTCGGACTTATGTTTGAGGAACTCGAGTGGAGGTTAGATTCACCTAAACCCGTCTATGACATTCTCATTTGTTCGATGAGTGATATTCCCGATGTTGATATCGCATTCTCAGCGCTACCAAATAACGTAGCGGAGGTTGTTGAACCATCATTAGTAGCTAGAGGCATTCACGTTTTTTCTAATGCTAGTTCGTTTAGACGGGTTGCTGGCATCCCACTGGTTATTCCTGAAATCAATCCGCAAGCGATGAAACAATATGAGGGACATGCGTGTGCTACAAACTGTACTGTTGTACCAGTCGCTACATCCATTGCAGGATTGAAATCCTTAGGAATTAAATCTATCACGATTTTCACTAGACAGGCATTGTCTGGTGCCGGCTGGAGACTTTTGTTTGACGAGAAGGCCCTGTCTGGTGACGTGAATCCCCTGATTCCAGGAGAAGAGGAAAAATTGGTTGCTGAATTGAAACATTTACTCGAAATTGATGTACCAATACTCGCAACTTGTAACAGAGTTGCAGAAAGAGATGGTCATATGGTTACCTGTGGTGTAGAATTAGAAAATGATACTTCGATTGAAGAAGTTAGGGCACTGATGGCGATACCATCTTTGAACCTTCCATCATCACCTACAAACGTAAATCAAATTATTTCCGAGGCTCCATCGAGGGAAAAACACCTTTGGGCAGGCAATGGCATGTCCACAACTATTGGAAACATCCGAGTGGAAAAGAACGTTGTCAGGTTCGATGCGCTATCACACAATACCGTAAGAGGTGCTGCAGGAGGAGTTATTCTATTGGCAGAATTTGCTATCCAAGAAGCATACATCACCAAATAGGTAACCTCTCTTGGCCTACATGGTGGTTGCATGGGCGTCACGGCAATGATTCCAAATATGACATTCCAACAACTTAAGGATGAAGCTACTGCTAAGTGGGGAGAAATATGGGACCCAACGGCAGATAGGTTAGAAATTCTGCTTCTTTGTCCTAGAAAAGAAAGGAAGCTATTGGAACTTCACGGGGACATGATCGACCACGGTCAGCCAGTTATGGGGATATTTCACAGACCACGAGGAGCTGAAGAACTACTGGCTGAACAAGGATTTGACCACAGAGATGCTTCTTTCCAATTTGTTAACATTGCAAATTCAGACATGGGAATTTGGATGCAGCAACTAGTTACCCAGGAAGGATGGCTACGGAATACTGTAGAAATACACCCCACACCGTTTGCTGTTGGAATTCCAAACCAGCGGGCATTTGAAAAACATACAATCCTATGTTTTAGACATCCAAGCCTCCCTAATCTTGACAGATATTTCCTCCCATATCCAGTCTTTGCCCTTGTTGGAAAGGCCTTTGTCTCTCTACCAAGAAGGCAGGCCGCAGAACTTGCAAGACAGCAGGCGGAAATTCTTGGAGTTGGGTTAGCAAAGCCTGAACCTGAAATTGTAGAGGTACCTGTCGTAGAACCTGAACCAGTAGTTGAGGAAAGCACTGTTGTCGATGAAATGGAAAAGGCGTTTATTGAAGAGATGAAACCAGAGCCGGAAAGTGTACCACTTCCTACCTCAACAGTCGTAGATGAAACTACACCAGATGATTCCCCGGTAGAAGAAGT
>JAPOHM010000096.1 GCA_029979405.1 Methanobacteriota archaeon | reverse complement strand
TCAGCTTGAAGATTTTCATCACCATCAGGAGAAGGGGTTAGCAACAAATCGGCGACAGAATCGGTTAGAATGCGATTAATTTCTTCGGGCATCTCCCGATCAAATGACCTCAATCCAGCTTCAACGTGCGCGCATGGTACAAGCAATTTTGCACAAACAATTGTACAGGCAACGGTTGAATTGACATCACCAACTACAACAACCATGCTTGGATCGTTATCGATACAAATTTTTTCAAATTCTATCATGACAGTTGCTGTTTGGTATGCATGAGAACCACTTCCTATACCAAGATAGATATCAGGCTTTGGCATTCCAAGATCTTCAAAGAAGACCTTTGACATATTTTCGTCATAGTGCTGCCCTGTATGGAGAAGAATGACATTGCGCCCTCTTCGCATCAATTCAGCATGAATCGGAGCGATTTTCATAAAATTGGGTCGCGCACCTACGACAAGGATAATTGGTTTAGACATCTGAATCACCTATAGTTTCCAATAATGACCAATATTCATTGGAACGGAGTTCGCTATCATACATATTCACCAAATCTTCCCTTGAATTTGAGAGGAGATCTCTGATAGTTCCGGATTCTTTCATAGAAGAAACACATTGCACTGCTGCGGAAGAATAATCTCCTAATTTGTATAATTTGTAATATTTAGACTGTTCAGTGATTTCTGGCAGTGCTCCCACATTTGTCGATACAACAGGACAACCAGTAAGTAAGGACTCAAGAACAGACATTCCGAAGGATTCGCAATGACTCGTAACCAAATTTACGCCTCCTCTTTCTGATACCAACGAGTACAGGAGTGGCATGTTGACATTCTCAATTCGATCCAACCATCTAAATCGAGATAGGATACCCTTTTCTTCAGCATAATCGAAGACTTCAGCGGCTCTTGCCTCAGGGCATGTTTGCCCACCGACTATCCAAAATTCAACTGATTCATCCTCTTCCCGGATTAGGCTCGAAATGTTCATGAATGCTCTCCAATCCTTATGGTCATCTATCTTACCCACCCAAACAACAACCGGTGGGCCACTGGTATTGATTTCAAAGGGTTTGAAGATGCTAGAATCCAGAACATTCTGGAAACGAAGAATCTCTTCTGTATTGATTTCAAAGTTGAGATGATGGCGAACTCTTCCTATCATATACTCTGATACGGTAACAAATTTATCCACATCATTTTCTTTGATACGTGACAGGTATTCCAAGTTTCGCTCAATGCTGGTATGCACTTCAACGATAACCGTCGATGTTGGGTTTGCCTCATCAATGGCGTCCAGATATTCCTCACTATCAATAACCACAATTTTATCAAATTCATTCTCGTTCAGAAATTCGATAGTTGTCTCTTTGTTTAGTCCAAAGTGAAGCGTTGCGTACGGTTCGAGCATCTCTTTTACACCATGGTCACTTCTGAATCCGCAATGTATGTCAATTCCTGCATCTTTTTTCAAGTGCCTGAACCGGTGAAAAAGCTGAGTACAAACGCCGCCAAGGATTCCGTACCTGTACAAAAAAAGTATTTTCATTCAACTTCACCTCCAAGGAGGGCTAATCCATCATTGTTCTCGGAATTGGATAAGTCGAGCATGTACTCGACCCGATCTCCCCACGTATTGTTTGATAACCATTTATTCAACGATCCTTTTTTTGGCCTATAAATCGAGAATTCGTCCAATGCAATTAGGAAGTCCTCAACATTTTCAACTGTTATTGTTGCTGGGTAGTCATCAATTTGAGGCATCCTGAAGGATACTGTTGGCAAATCCAAAGCCATGTACTCGTAGATTTTGATCGGGTCAACTGCGTCGGACAACAACCCTGTTTTGAAGGGAATAATTGCTACACTCCATTCCGCAGCAATCACATTGATTTCTGGATGCGTTTTAGGCCCCATTAAATCAATATTTGATGGTAGTTGTAGGTCATCAGGAGCAGAATGTCCGATAATCTCAAATTGGAATTTTGGACGATTTTTTGCAATTTCAATCAGTGAGTCCCAATCAAACCAACTCGGCGTGAGATGTCCAAAATATCCTACCTTAGCCTTCGAACTTCCTTTCCATTTGTAAGTTTGTGAAAGAAAATTCGGAGAGAGCGCATTCGGTACAACGTGAACAGGGTTCATTGGTTCATAGTGGTCTAACTTCGTTGCAAGTGGTTTCGAGACAGCCGTTACATGATCACAATTTCGAACAATGTACTTCTCAACGGATGACTTGTACCACTTCGCTTGTCCGACCTTCTCGAACTCTTCCCAGTCATCCCGAGCATCATAGAGATTTATCCAGCCATTTATTTTGAAACGATTCAGAATTTTAGGTATTGTAGGATGTGGGTATGAAACAATGAAGATTTTTTTCTTGTTCGTTTTCAGAGTTGAGAGTTTTGCCATGAATTGTTTTGTTACATCGATTGGAATTTGGAACAATAAATCACCTTGATAAGGCGGGTGTTCATCTGTTCTTCTCCATCGATGGTAGTTGAAAATTACGGGTATGCCTCTCTTCCTTAGTTCGCGGGTTAACCGAATCGGACGGTTTGCCCGAACGTCCTGAACGTATGTAGTTCCGGAGAACATGAATACCAATTCATTCGATTTGCTTCGTTCCAAATCTTGTATGAACTGGTCAAATTCAATATGGAATTTATTGATGCTTGAGGATCGTGCTTCAAACCCAGGAAGTAGTTTCACGCTGGTTTTAGCATGCCAAATTTGGAAACCGATATGTGCGAATGTACAATTTTGAGGGAGCTCGAATGAAATACCAAAATAACCCGTGTCGTTTTCTTGCCGAAGGTAAGAATACCATCCTACGCTTTTCGAGTGTGTTAGCCCATTCACCTGACCAGGGCTCAACAAATTGTAATTTTCATCGTAGAATTCAAACCGGATTAGTGCGGCTGTCTCGGGTGCAGTTTTTGCAATCTTGATTTGTCCAACGACCTCAAACTCAGGCGTAAGCCCTTCGGAATTTGTAGATTCGCTCGGATCAAATTCATGCTTGAAAAAAATGGGTTTCTTTCCAAGTTTCACGGTTTCAGTCATCTCAAAAGTCCAAGGAGGTAATGCACTAAATTTTGATTTGATGTCGGGAATTTTCACGATGCTGTTTCGGACGTCGCGAACGTAATTTTTGTCTTTTGCATACTTCAATACGTTGAAGATTTTCTTCTTCTCCGTGGTGTCATCGAGGAATGAAACCATTGTACGGATGACACGCATGTCCGGTAATTCTGGAAGAAATTTAAACCCAAGATCGAGTGCTATTTGCCGATTAATGCTGCCAAGTCCCCGGACGCTTCCGACAAGCAAATTCGCAGCATCCGTTTTGAAAAATCGTTCCTTTCTTAAATACACGATTCCATCTTCAATTTCATTGATGATGGCGTCCCCTCGGTTTTCGTATTGAGTGATTATTTCCTTCTCAATACGTTTAATCTTGACTGGCCTACTCATCGACAGAGTAATCGCTTTTCGTAAGGACATATTCCATGGAGGACGATGCCTGATGAATGGAAGAAGCTGAAGGAGTTTTTTCAACATCATCACCTCTGGTTATTTTCAGAAAGATGCCGATATCTCTGTATAGCCTCTTCAACATCTTCCGTTATTAGATCAATTTTGCCATTGTTCAGACAAATTACGCGATTGCAAATCTCACGTAAAACACTGGCATTATGACTTACAATGACTACGGTCGCCTTACCCCGAACCATCTCCATGATTCGCTGTTTGGATTTTTCTCTGAATGCGGAATCCCCGACCGCCAGAACTTCATCTATGAGAAGAATATCTGGTGAAAGATGGCAGGCTATTGAAAACGCCAATCGAGCACGCATACCAGAAGAGTAAGTTCTCAGCGGCTGATCAATGAATTTCCCGATTCCGGAAAAGACTACAATCGATGGAACAAGATCGTGCAATTCATCGGATGATATTCCGTAAATACTGCCGCTAAGGAATACATTCTCTCTTCCTGTGAGATCTTTTTGGAAACCAGCCCCAAGACCAGCGAGCAGAGAAATCCTCCCCCTTACTCTAACACTACCTTCGTCTGGAGCATATATCCCCGCCATAACCCTGAGCAGAGTGCTTTTTCCTGCCCCGTTCGGACCAATCACTCCGAAAACTTCACCAGTATGAATCTCTAAATCCATCTCATCAACGGCTCTGTAAAACTTTGAACTCCTGCTTTTGTTACGTCGAGTAAACAAATCCTTGATGTACCTAGCACCAGATTTTGTTACCGGGAAATCGAGACTCACGTTCTCAAGTTGAATTGCAACGTTTTCATTCATAGGAACTTCACCGCCTTTCGCTCCGATTTAACGAAAACAATCGATCCCAACACGAAGAAGAAGACTGAGGCGCTCAACGCCAAGCCTATCTGGCTCCAAGAGAGCAAATCGAAGTTCCCTAACACCGCAATTCTTGCCATCTCGATGTAGACTGCTACCGGATTAAGGAAGAACAAATCGAGATACTCTGAAGGTATGTGTTCAGCACCAAAGAACACTCCAGACAAGAAAAAGGCGGCTCTAAGAATTAAATCAATAACCTGCTTAGTATCCCTAACCCGCACCTGAAGTGATGCTGTAAGCATCCCTATTCCTTGAGCCATCATTATTGCTGAGATCATTGATAATGGTAGGAACAACATGGTTTTTGTCAATGCAATATCTTCGAGAATCATGTATGGAATGATAATTAACATACTCAATGCGAGATTTACTAATCGAAAACCAGCTATCGCAGATGGGAAAATAATCCTTGGAAAATAGACTTGTTGGATTAAGGATGAGTTCGAAACAAGACAGGAAGTGCATTGACTAAGTGTTCTTGAGAAGGAATTGAAGATGAGAATTCCAATCATGATCTTCAATGGTAGGAGCGTATCAGTGTCTCCACGTAAAATAACGAAGACTAAGAAGAAGATCCCTGTAAGTGCCAAGGGCTCAAGTAATGACCAAAAGTAGCCCAAGAAATGGCCATGATAATTCACTTTGAAATCACGTGCAATCAAGTTTCGTAGTAGGTTTTTATTTTCTCTCAGATTTTTAAGAACCAAGAAAGGTATTTTTGGTATTGAGGGAACTGGGTTGATTTCCAAGACAGTACCTTCTCCCCCCATATCGTTCATACCCTGATGAAGGGTTCTTCAAATATGCCTAAGAATATTCGGGCATAGCATCGAAATTGAGATAACGCTAATCTGCCGCTTTACCTATATTGCAATCTCTCCTGTCCGAGAAATACTCTTACGGAGGCGATAAATGGATTTACTCTTGCATTAGATGTTAAATTTTTTTAATAGAGCAAACACGACTAGGTATGTCTGGGAAAGATGAAAACATTGAGGTTAACCTCGTTTCTTCGATTTTGATCCTAGTAATCTCATCTATGATTCTTTCTGTACCAATAATGGACTATACGATAAAACCTCTATTTAGAGATGGCTCGATAATATCCATGGGTAGATATTCAATGACTCAAGATGCTCTGAATACAATTGAAGAAGATGACAAGAAAACTGTAATCGCAATCGGCTCGTCTATGATGTTTAAAGCATTCAATGGGAGTTGCTTCGATGGTTTAGATGGTCGCTCCGATACGAATTATTACAACCTGGCAATTCCAAATTCAAGACCTTATACTGACATGTTGCATATCCCGAAAATCATCAAATCTAATCCAAATGTAGTGATAATTGAAGTTGGAGTAAATA
>JAPOHM010000119.1 GCA_029979405.1 Methanobacteriota archaeon | reverse complement strand
CATTCACTGCTGTTGTTTCCGCTCGTTATTCTCCAAGCGATTGTAGCATTCACAACTCCACTATCATCAGTTGCCTCTAGGCTACAAACGAATCTGTCACCCCTACTATACTGGGTTGAGTCACAGAAAATATCCTCGATGACGGGAGGACTATTCGCCCATATTGTAAGGTCGAACTGATTGTTGTCGATATTTCTTTCAGGATTTAGAACAGATGTTGCCTCCCATCTGATTACTAAATTATTCCACCCTTCTCTTGATGTATTTATCTCAAGTTCAATGATTTGTCTGCTTCCATTTTCTGAACCAGTGGGCAAAACCATGCTGTGATTTGTAAGAACAATACTGCCAAGTTTGTCCAAAATCTTCAGATTTCCAACGCCAATTCCGGGGCCGATATTTTCAATTGCAATTTCGATTTTGCAATTGGAGTTTACCGTCAGATTTTCCGTCACTCGTACGTCAATAATTCTGATGTCATGGACGATATCGGCGTATGGACTCATCTTCGGGTCCCCAACAACAACACCCATCCAACTTGTCATGGTGTTTGCAGCTGCGTAAGATTCAGCAAGGTTGTATCCACTAGCGTAGGATGACAACAGTACACTTGGTGAAGAGACCGCTGTTAGGTACGGCTCATACACGTAGCCTTTGATTCCACTAGCTCCGTCTTCAAGGATATCTGCAACTAAGGATTGTCCGTAAGATGTGCCCCAATTGAATGAGCGAGCCCCTGTGCTAACCGCTGTCTCTACAATCGATCCGTTGACCCAATCCATGTGTGGTCTAATCACACGAAGTATTGCAGAGTCAACATATAGCGAACCATCAGTGGATGTGGGAACTACATCCAATGAGATTCTAATCTTCATTGAGGTCGCATTTTCATGCGGTCTAAACCTCATTGTTTGCGAATTCCAGGCTGTTGTATACTCTTTCTTTGATGATTCATTGTAACTTAGTTCGCTTCCGTTGGAATCGAAGGACGTGACTTGAATTTGGTATTCTCCAAATACATCGCCATTTCTTTTCCCGTAGGCATACACATTCCAAGCGTGATTTGTGAAATTTACAGGGATTTCATGTGTAGTCTCAAGGTATGCTACATTTTGACCGTTGCCTGAATATGCAGTACAGTTGTTTAGGATATTTCTGTTAAGGGCTGTAATTGAACTATTATCCAGCGCAGTATCCCAAATCATGAGGTTGTCAATCATGCCTTCGAAGTAAGCGTTTCCAGCCCTATTTACTCCAATTTTGTACAAGTCAAAGTTGTTTAGAGAACCATTCGGGTAGAAGTTAGAGTTGACCAAAACTCCGTCCATGTATTGTCTAACATTACCAGCATCGTAAACTGTAACGAGGTGTGTCCATTTCTGCGCAGTGACGTCACCAAAGGTTAAGCTTTGATTATTATGAAGTCGCCATTTACCACCAGAAACCATGTGCTGGAACGATTGATTCGACCCTGCATTGTCGTCGATTGCGAATGTAGAAGCGTATGTCGGTAGTGAGGTTGTGTTAGCCCAGACCCATTGACTAATGCTGAAATTGCCTAGCCAATCGTCAACATTCACCTTTGCATAGTCATCGACTCCATCAAACCACAAACAATTCCCGTCAACGCAATTTCTCCAATTGGTTGTATTCATTCCATACAATGTGAAATTGGAATTATTTGCGATGCTATCACTCGAAATCGAACCATTACCTTCTTCGAAATCCCAGTGATGAATCAAGTTCTCTGATTGTGGAATATTATCAGCCATTACTACGAATGCAGAGGATGGAATTGTTGCCTTGCTAACGTTTGGGCCCTCCCAAGAGAATCTCAATCCGTGTGGACCTCCGCCTTGGAAAAATTCGATTCTGAAATCATGGTATCCAGCCGTCAAATTCAGAGAACCGGAGTATTCTCTCATTCCATGCATTCCGTAATTTTGGATTAGGCTATCACCATTAATCCATAACTCAGAGCCGTCATCGGTATTGAGATAGAATGTCCAGTTTCCTGTTTCTGGTATGTTGATTAGTCCACTGAATCTTGCGCCCCAGTTATTTTTGAATCTGTCATCCAAACCAGGATATGGATTTCCAGATGAAGAATATGCGAGAGCCGATTCCAAGCGAGAGTGATCTGGTACTCTATCAATCAAATCAGGCATGGTTGCAGAGTTGAAATTGATTCCTTCATTGTCAAAATATTCTGCAAATATACCTGACCTTAGGTAGCCGGAATCTTGTGTGCAACTAGTGGAAATTGCCGCTTCAAAAGCACCATTTCCACCTTGCTTTGTCGAGGTTTGATATGACCAGTTGAAAACATCACCAGAACTCACTGTAGGCGCTGAAATATTCCAGTAACGTGAACCGCTTGACCAAGAAGAATCTAGTGTATCAAAGCCGCCATTCGAGAGATAATTTCGATTCCAGTTGCCGTCATTACTTCCCCAAGATGCGTAACCGATTACGTTGCTCATATTAGTAATGAATTCAGTTTCTTCATCGAAGTATACTGGCAGGTTCATTGTGCCATTTAGAGTGGTGTTTGCTACATATAAATCATCATTCCAAAATTTGTATCCTGAGCCGTTTCTATTTGTAGCTAAATCTAGGACGTGTGTGCCTCTTGCACCGTAGGAGTTGTTCGCCTTTTCAATCAAGTCTAGAGCGGTTTCAACCGTATACCCTGTCAATCTGGTTACCAAGAAAAAACCATACTCATCTCTAGTGAATTCTTCCATTTGCTTACCTGCAAGAGGGCCATAATTGTGATTACTCCACCAGTCACTTCCAATGTCTGAATCATATGCGCCACCAGCCAATGCAATTTCTTGGTCAAAAGACGCTTTGTTATTGCCGCCACTGACTCTCAAAGGCATGCCTTTAGTGGTCACCAAATAGTTGAGATCAGTGCCACTATAATTGGATAACATTTCTTTGAATGGTTCAAGGAAATATGTATTGAATTGATTTCTGTTGATTGTTTCACCGGTTGGGTTTGATGAATTATCGAAAATGAAAACTCTGTCTGCGCTTATATTTCTAGCAGTAACGAATGCCCAACCAATCGTTCGACTGACTTCGGATTTGTTATTGATTAAAACACCAACATCACCGTAGTCTACGGCTGTTGAAAAGTTGAACCCTCCAGGAACTGCTACTGTCCTTAAAGGGCTTTCATTCCAAATGTCGGTTTCAATGCTAAACCCATCGAATATGTGCTCCCTCAATTCTTCATCAGAACTGTCTTGATTGGGTAATTGGATGAGGCTAACCACGAATAGCGCAACTAAAAATAGCGCTTTTCGTGATTGTGACATGACATCGGCACGGGATGTTACTCAAAGTCACTTCGCTTGCTAGTATCGGTCAAAATAGGCTATTTTCGCTTAAAATCGTCAATGTGTATATGAAGGACGGCCCCTCCTGCTCTAAACATGGTCGAGTTGTACATGGCCCGAACTTGTCGATGGGGAATAGTTCGTGTCATTGGTGGTGAATTACATTTGCAAGAGGCAGATGCTGTTATTACCCCTGCGAATAACCGTCTTTCAGGAAGAGAGGGCCTAGACGCACAAATTCACAAAGCAGCAGGCGATGAGTTGCGTGAATTTTGTAGAAATGTTAGCATCGAGCAAAGGAAGTTGAATCTTCCTCCTTGCCCGGTTACAACTAACGTTGTTTCCAAGCCTTACAACCTAGAAAATAAATTCAAGCACATCATTCACGTAGTGAGCCCAGATTGTCGCAGACCAAATCAAGATGAATCTAGGCGAGATTTACTACCACAAGCATATCACAATCTGTTTGATACACTTCGCGAAATGAAAGACGTTAGCGTGATCATGGCTCCACCATTATCCATGGGCGTCTTTGCATACCCTCACCGCGAAGGTGCTCGATTGACTCTAGAAACACTACTCAGCATCATGGATGGAGAGGAAGACCCTGGAATAAAGGAATACAATATCGTTGTGAAGGAAAGGAATTTCATCAACAACATGCGAACTGTGTACAGGGAATCTGAAGACCAACTCCCTGGTATTGACACAACAATGGAATGAGGTGTTAATTTGGTCGACCTGCCAAAAATGGTAGCATCGGCAATAGAGGGAGAACGCTCTGATTTTTCAGTCGTAGTCCTACTTTCAAACAGCTCGATAACAGCAAAAAAAATTCGAGAGGTACTGCCCAAAAAATTACGCTTAGTAACCTTGACATCTTCGGCTAAGGTTAGAGATAATCTTACAGAATTGGGTTTAGATGTTGAAATTCTTGAGGATTCACTATCCTCACAAGGACTCTCTGTTCTCAACAATCTTCACGACATAGTACTGCAAGGCTTAGGAGAGGGTAGATTCAACTCTAATGATAGAATATTAGCTATCATGGCAGAGCCAATGAATGGAATTGTTGTAATCGAAGCAAATTCTCTCGCTTCAAACAAATTAGCCATAATTGCTAACGAGCACGGAGTTGACATTGAAGTTCTAGCAAGAGCGATGGAGCTGGCTAGGCAAATTGGGGGACGTGGCAGGGAAGGTCACGCAGTAGGAGCTTTATTTGCAATTGGTTCTGTACCAAAGTTGAGGAGGTATACTACAGCTATAGTGCTTAATCCGTTCAAAGGACACTCAGATTCAAAGAAGGATGTAACTGTACAAAATAATCACGAAACGTTAGCAGAATTCGCGTGGTTAGATGGAGCGATTTTGTTCAATTCAAAGGGGATTGCTAGCGACGCAGGTCGCTACGTTCAAGTTCCATCTGGAATTAATCCAAAATCGGGTGAGGGTGGAAGACATTTGGCGGCTAGGGCAATTAGTCAACTCGCCGATGCGATCGCAATTTGTGTTTCATCCAGTGGAGTAATTACGCTCTATTCCAAGGGAAGAGAAAGATACAGGGTTAGGCTATCCTAATCGCCTCGTCCAATGATAGCTCACCACCCTCACCCGATTTTGGATTAATTCCAGATGGAACTTGAACGTAGCGACCTGCGTCGCTAGCAATCCCCTTTGAAT